>NZ_JAAHHZ010000330.1:0-5114 GCF_010672005.1 Moorena sp. SIO4A5
GCAACAGTTACTCTGCCAAACTTCTCACCAAAATGCTCCAACCATTTCCTAAACTGATACCAACCCGCGTCATTAATAGATTTGGCGAGACAGTGGTTTTTTACTAAATTTTTAACTCTCAAGTCTTGCCTTACGGCACGCTGCGCGAACGTAGGCGATCAAGTCGTTAGACCGAATTACGCAGCGTGCCGGAGACGAAACCTTAGATAGTGGAGCCTTTATGGGTGTTCGGCTTTGCATAAAAGGGTTAAATCTTTTGTAATAAGGCTCCACTATCTTACGGTAACTTCTAACCAGTCTCTATTAAACTAAGCCGGGAAGTCGCCTTCGCCGACTTGTCTCCAAAACCGTACGTGATAGTTTCCCATCATACGGCTCCTCGCAATAGGGTTCCTTGTCATGTGGCACCTCTATATTAGAATGGGTTGTCATCTAGTTCAGAGGAATCGTTACTTGATTCGTGACACTTAGTTTTGAGCTTCATTCTATGTTTTTCATCGTGACAATGCAGGTGGAGTAGCTCAAGGTTTTTGAGTTGGTCGTTCCCACCTTGTGCGCGTGGTTTTATGTGGTGAGTTTCCATTAAGTCTTCGTTTCTAAAGGTCAAATTACAATGAGCACATTTTCCTTTTTGTCTTTTGAGGAGTTTAGCCTTCTGTTTAGACATTTCTGGATGTTTGCTCATTCTAGTACTCCAGTAAATTAGGTCTCCGTTGTAGGGACTGCTGTTTCCTTTGACCTTTGTATGACGAATGATTTCTGTCTTTGAATGTTTTGGAAGGTATATTCCTTCTTTTGTCATAAAAGTCCAGTTATCTACCTTGGGTGCATCCCAGGGATTTTTGGGTTCGGTGACCTTGGTTCCCCAGTATTTTTTATTCACCCAAGTTTTTGACTTTTTGGGATGTCTTCGGTATCCCCATCTTTGAAGTTTGTTCCAGAGCATATTATCTAACCCAGCGTAGGTTTTTTTACTTACAACACTTTTGTTGTAGTTACTCCAACCTTGTATAATGGGTTTAAGCTTGCTGATTAAGGCAGCTTGGGGGGCAGCTAGGTGATTTTTTATTTCCATTTCTAGCTGTCCCCAATGTTCTTTCACTTTTTTCTTTGATGGTTTAATGAGAGTTTTAAAACCTTGTTTGGATTGATGTTTACCTACCGGGTATTGTCGGATGTTAAATCCTAGAAAGTCAAATCCCTCTTTGGTGTGAGTCAATCTGGTTTTACTTGGTTTTAATTCTAAGCCTATGTCACTTAGCCATATTTCTATAACTTCTCTACACTTCTCTACCACTTCTTTGTTTTTATGTATGATGACAAAATCGTCCGCATACCTTATGAGACTAATACTTCTTCTTCTATCCCTTTTTCCTCTGACTGAGGTTTCTTTATAAGATAGATTTTCTACGTATTCTTTTATGGTCTCTTCCATTCCGTGGAGGGCTATGTTAGCCAAAAGAGGTGATATTATTCCCCCTTGTGGTGTCCCCTCGTCCGTAGATGATAGTGTTCCTTCGTCTATTACTCCCGCTTTTAACCATCCTTTGATTAATCGCTTCATAGTGGGGAAGGTATTTAATTTTTTGAGAAGTTTTTCATGGTTGATTTTGTCGAAGCATTTTGATATATCTGCGTCTAAGACCCATTTGGGTTGTTTGGCGATACTGTCGAAAATGGCTTCGACTGCGTCATGACATGACCTTCCTAGTCTGAAACCGTATGAGTTGGCTTCAAAGCGTGCTTCCCATTCAGGTTCTAAAGCCTGTTTGGTTAGTGCTTGTAATGCTCTGTCTTGTATGGTTGGTATTCCCAGTGGGCGTTTTTCTTTTCGACCTGGTTTTTCAATCCACACTCTACGTGTAGGCTGTGGTATTTTATACGTCCTAAGGTTATTTGCTAGTTTTAGTCTTTGTTTGCCTGTTAGGGCTTTCCGACCATCTATCCCAGCTGTTCTTTTTCCTTTATTTTGTTGGGTCACCTTCCTGACTGCGAGCATTTTTGCTGACCAGGACTTCATTAAAGTTTTTTGTAACCGTCTTACCACGCGAACATTCCCACGTTGAGAGGCTCGATATATTCGTTTTTGTAACTTAAATACTGTAATTTCCAGCTTTCGCCAGTTTACTTTATTCCATTCCGACTCTGGGTGAAATCCCCGAGTTTTAGACTTATTCATTACTACTAGCAACCATATCTTTTCCTATATACGTGAGTCTGTCTGCTTATTCACTACGTTACATAGTGACTTTTGCTTCTGACTCTATCTCTCCACCGGAGGCCATGCGGCTAACTACCTACTTGGAAAATCGACCTTTTCCAAGAGCACCTGCGGGGTTACTTCGTTCCTGGGTACCATACTGTATGCTTTTAGAGTGATACTATCCACCGGGAGTTAGAGAAATCGTCATATGAATGCTAAATCCTATGACCCTATGTACTCCGTTACTGTTTGTTTCCAGCGTTTCTAGCCTTATTGCGCTGGTTGAAGATTACGATGGTTCGCGTGTATCTTCCCTTTCGGTACTCATGAGCATTTTACCTGCTACTAGCTCCATATTTAGGCTTATAGAGTTTCGCTGTTCGACCCCGCTTTAACCTAGAGGTTGTTAATTCTCATTGATTAGGGGTAGGGTTGTCACTCAGATTTCGTGAGGGTTGGATTTTCACCAACATGGTATCCAAGTTGTCAGGGTGAGGTTACCCTGCGGTTAATCCTCCGATATTCTCGGTTTCTAACCAACGAATCGCACTAGCATGCTCTTCACGTTGCCTGCTTATCTTGAGGTGTGTCCTACCTAGTCTATTAATAGCTTTCTTTCGGTTAGCAGAGCCTTTCTTTTTTCGGTAAACCCGACGTTGATAAAACTTTAAGCGTTTTTCTCCCGTTCTATAAAATCGGGGATTAAGTTCAGTGTTCCCTCTGGAATCAGTATAAAAATCCTTTAGTCCGACATCTAAGCCAATGTTGGCGTCAGCAGGTTCCAGTTGTTCTTTAACATCAACTGAAACACAAAACTGAACGTAGTAGCCATCAGCCCGACGGACTATCCTGACTCGCTTAATTTGTTTTTTATCAAAGCGCCACAAGTCCCATGTACCTTTGAGCTTAAGCTTCCCAATACCCTTTTTGTCGCTGAACGTTATCGACTTTTTGTCGGGGGACAACTTCCAGCCTGACTGTTTATACTCCACCGAGCGGCAATTCTTCTGGAACTTAGGGAAGCCTTTTTTACCAGGTACTTTCTTCTTGCAGTTGTCAAAGAAACGGGCGATTGATGACCATGCCCTCTCAGCACTAGATTGACGGGCGGTAGAATTCAAAGCGTTAGCAAAAGGAAATCTTTTAGCAAGAACGGCACTATACTTGTTAAGGTCAAATTTGCTAACCCCTTTATTATCCATCCAATATCTGAGACAACTATTGCGAATAAATTGAACTGTCCGAATGGCCTCATCTATGGCAGAGTATTGGCGCTTTTTCCCTTTGGCCTTGAATTCTAAAATGATCATCAGTTTCGACCTCAACCGCTTCTATTTTATTCTACAATACTCAGACTAATATTCCGTGCGAGGGATTGCTCGCACGGAATATTTTTTTCACGGCGACTAAAGTCGCTGCCAGCCTTCATCCCCGCTCGCTTTGAGACGGGGTTTTCGGCTTGGGGGAGTTTTATAACGTTTAAACAATTGACAAAAGCGTGCCCATAGCCCATAAGCTGATAGCTGATTGCATATCAAGTAGCACCTCAAGTAGCGCATATGCTTACCAACTAGCTTATAACTTGATATAAGTAGATAATTACAAACAAGAAGGCAACAATCTATGGAACAGAAAGCAACTGCGTCTACTAAACTAGTCACCGGTAACTTTGTGGTGATCCAGGGAGATATCAATCGCAGAATTGGCGATGGTGGTGCTAGCCTCTGGAAAAAGACTTTCAACACAGAGGGACGCTACAAGGGCGGCGCTGCCATCCTGATGTTGATGGTTAAGGGATTGACAGCAACCGACAGTGATGCAGAGGTCAAAATCAATGATAAAAGTGTCGGTAAGATCTACTCCTACCAGGGAGCTAATCCCAATCATTGGTTTACCCAAATCATTAACATTGGTGCTGGAATCCTGAAGGATGGGGATAATGAGCTGGAGGTTGAGGCCGTAGATTTGCCAAACCCCTCTGCTGGCGACCTCTATAACGATTTTTACATACGGGATGTGGTTTGCTTCTTCCAGCGGGAAGATTAGGAAATATCTATAGCGGAAGTATAGTTTAGGACATAGTTTTTGGTTTAAAGGGAATCGGGAATCGGGAATCGGGAATCGGGAATCGGGAATCGGGAATCGGGAATCGGGAATCGGGAATCGGGAATAGGAAACAGCGGATCTGGGAGCAGAAATTATGTTTTAAGCTTTACTTCGACTGCTATAGTTTCAGTTTCTATTTTTAAGGGGGTAGGTAAACTACCTGATCAGGGTAGTTTACCTACCCCCGCCCGACTCCCAACTCCCGACTCCCGACTACCGACTCCCGACTCCCGACTCCCTATTCCCTATTCCTCTACTCGCTCACCAGTCAAGCTAAAGGCACGAGCTTCGGTAATTTTAACTAGAACTAGCTCCCCTTTCAGGTGATTAATATCCCCAGTGAAGAACGTGAGACGATTTCCTTTGGTTCTGCCCATCACTTGAGTCTTGTCTTTGGGATTTTGGTCTTCTACCAACACTTCCTCAATCCGTCCCAGATAACGTTGCGATCGCTCAGCTGCTTTTACCGCAACTAGGTGGTTAAGACGTTGAAGGCGATCGCATTTGACCTGCTCAGGGAGTTGATTTTCCCACAATGCGGCTGGTGTGCCAGGACGAGGAGAATAGGCAGCGGTATTGAGCTGGTCAAAGCCAATATCATCTACTAGTTTTAGGGTATTCTCAAATTGTGCTTCCGTTTCCCCAGGAAAGCCCACAATCGCATCGGCACTAATGGACGCATCGGGCATATAGTCCCGAATGGTATTAATAATACGGCGATATTTCTGGTGGGTATAGCCCCGTGCCATAGCTTTGAGAATATCGTTATCCCCAGATTGGAAGGGAATGTGGAAATGTTCGCACA
>NZ_JAAHHZ010000331.1:0-5097 GCF_010672005.1 Moorena sp. SIO4A5
CTCAAGGGATTTGAATACCATGGTTCAACTCCTAAAAGACAATGTTCCAGAAAAAATTATGCGACAAACTGCCAATGAAATTCGTCTTCGACTTAATCCCCATCCCGCAGGACAAAAGCAATACAACGTCCCGTCGTTTGAAGGTGAACCTTTACAGGGAGTACAACACAAATATCAACAAACAGTTTTGATTTTTCCCACAGCAGGTCAACACTGCCATGCCTACTGTACATTCTGTTTCCGTTGGCCACAATTTGTCGGACTAGATGATCTTAAATTTGCGACTCGCGAATCGGGTCATTTTCAAGATTATCTACGAGAACACAAAGAAGTCACTGATGTATTGCTTACTGGTGGTGATCCGATGACCATGAAAGCACGACAGCTGGCTTTATATATCGAACCTTTATTAGAAGGGGAATTTGACCACATTCAAACTATTCGCATTGGAACCAAATCACTTTCTTATTGGCCCCATCGATATGTCACCGATGAAGATGCTGATGATTTGTTGCGCTTATTTGAAAAAGTAGTGCAACAGGGTAAGCATCTAGCAATCATGGCTCACTACGAACACTGGCGAGAACTAGATACACAAATCGCTCAAAAAGCAATCCAACGCATTCGAACAACGGGAGGGGAAATTCGAACCCAAGCTCCTGTTGTTCGCCACATCAATGATAGAGCCCATACCTGGGGTAAAATGTGGCAAATGCAGGTACGCTTAGGCTGTATTCCCTACTATATGTTTGTCGAACGACAAACAGGAGCTAAAGACTATTTTGAAATTCCTTTAGTTAAGGTGTGGGAAATTTATCGTCAAGCAATACAACAAGTGTCCGGACTAGGGCGAACTGCTCGTGGTCCGGTAATGTCTGCCTTACCAGGAAAAGTCAAAATTGAAGGTATTAGCGAAATTCAAGGGGAGAAAGTGTTTGTTTTGTCTTTTTTACAAGCTCGTAACCCTCAGTGGTGCAATCGACCTTTCTTTGCCAGTTTTGATGCTGAAGCAACCTGGTTAGGAGATTTGAAGCCTGCTTTTGGTGAATCGAAATTTTTCTATGAAAGCGAGCTAGAAGAAATTTTGACCCGCAAGATGTTGTGAGGCGATTAACACAAGTCAGCTAGGGGCTTTAAGCGATCGCACCCACAACCTAACCAAAAGTGATCATTTATTCCATTTCATTGAGCTAAAGATTTTCAAAATGATTAAGCAATAAGACGTTGTTATTATTCTCAAAGACGGGAAAAGTTTACAGTATAATCCCAAAGATTATCTGAATTTCCATCAGGAACTTTCCTCAAAAGACCGAGAAATTAGGATCCTGTACCAAAATGAACCCGTTTTTGATGTTGTCGTTCCCAAAGGCGTGTTTAATCCCTACGGTGGAATTGCGGCTCAAGCGTTTATGAGTGGTGTTTTGAGTGGTATTCTTGATGTCCAAGGAAAGCGGGTGCTAGACCTCGGATGCGGTGCGGGAGTGATTGGCTTTTGCTGTATTTTGAAACAGAGTCAAAAGGTATTATTTTCCGATCTTCATCCCAACATCGGGGAAATTAAAAATCATCCACTGATGCGAAGTCAAGATCAGGTGAAGGTGCAGGATTTATGTGCAGGAGAAGCAGAGGAAACTTACGATACTGTCTTTATATGTTTTCCCAGTCGTTCAATCGAGCGCCCCATCGATCCTGACTCTTACGAAATGGGAATTTTAAGGAATGACGATATCGTATTCAGAGCTATTAGTGACGTTGGCAAAGTATTAGCACCATCAGGAGAATTTATTTTATTCTATCGAGTTTTCAATGACCAGTTTCCTTTGTATCTGGAAGTGACGTCTCACTTAGCTAAATACTTCGATTTGAGCACCCTTAAATTACTGTGGTATGTAGGAGAAGCTTCAGGACACGGTTTATTGTTGTCTGTTAAAAAATATGCTTAGTAAATATGGCGTAGGGTGGGACAATCTGTCCGATTGTAACGGGCAAGATGCCCGTTCCACCCACCGGGTCTTAAAAGCCTTGTTGTTACTATTCCCTATAATCCATTTCCAATTAAAATAAACGGTGCCCAATAAAAGGGATGCTCCAAACCATACTCTACTTTGGTAATTAAAGCAATTTGAGCTTGCCGGAGGGCTTCCGCTTTAGTAACGTTCCCCTGTTTCAAGACCTGATAAAATTTATTCATCAAGGCTTGGGTACCTTCGTCATTAACTGACCATAGGGATGCGATCGCAGCATCGGCACCAGCATTTTGCATCAGATAACCAAAACCGAGGATTTCTTTGCCATCCCCCAATTCTCCCCCTAAGCCGGTTTGACAGGCACTGAGCACCACTAAATCTACATTAGATAAATCCCATTTTTCTTCTACCTGGCTGAGAGTAACGTGACTGCCATCACCAAACAGAATAAAGGAATCTTGTTTAGTTTTGTCGAACAGAGCGTGGGTGGCTAGATGCACTACGGAATAGTCATTCATCTGATAAATGGTATCCCCGTGAAACTCTTTATCGATCAATGTCTTAGTGTTGGGAAAGGTTTCTGCCAGACGCTCTACTTCCGGTTGGGCATACTGTAAGGGATCAAAGTTATGTCGTTTATCCCCGATCGGAATAGTATGAGCTTTGGTGACCGCTGCCGCAAACACGTCTAACTGTGGTGTCGGTTGATTGTCTAGGGATGTTAGGCTCAGAGCAGTAATCTGATTAACTCTCAACCGCTCAATTAGCCATTGCTCGCCATCATACAACGCCCCTAGGGGAATATAGCGCAATTTGCCATCGGGTGCATATATTATAGTTTTGGCATTAGCCTTGGCTAAGTCAGCTTCAATCGGTTTAATTAGCCACTCGTACAATTGCTCGGCGGGAGTTCTGGCATTACGAGCCGGATTTGCCAGGAGTCTGCGGAAGTTTTGAATCGCTCTTTCCAGGTCTTTTTGTTTTACCTTAACCGTGCGCCGAATCGGGGGAGCATAAGGAGTGACTAGGACTAATTCCAAACGGTCTTCTAATACTAGGGGATAGAGAATAACCGCATCTTGTTCCAATTGCTGGAGTTGCTCTTGCAATCGTTTAGCATACTTCTTTAAGTCTAAGTTTTCTGCTTCTGTAGTTTCCCTCAATTTTGCCAAGCGAGCTTCTACTTCTGGACTCTTCAGGAAATTTTGAAAGTCTTTGGTGAGCTGGGCTTGATTTTTCCTAAGTTGAATGATTCGCTGTTGCTGGCTTTGGGTGCGCTTATCCCTAACAATAGTTTCTAGTTCACTGAGTTCTTGACCCAGGGCAATGGCTTGGTCGATAATCGGTTGGGTACCTTTGATGATTTCCTGTTCTTCAGTCAGTTCTGTAATGCCATCAACGGTGTTATCATCCCCTCGCACATTACTGAGGTAATCCTGCAACTCCTGGACTTTCAGTAAATCGAGCACCCGTAGGGCTTCTAAGTTGCGATTTTGTTGGGTCAATAAATCAGCCAAGTGGCGATAGTCTTCGGCAACAGTATCCGTAAAGGATTGTTGTTGTTCAACCGGCAGAACTTTTAAGTCTTTGCGGATTCCTTCTCGGACATTAACCGATTGTTTAAAGAAGGTAATCGCTAATTCCGATTGGTTTTGGGTATCATACAACTTACCCATACCAGCCAGAATTTGCCCTTCCCTTAAGCGAGTGCCAAGAGTTCTGGAAAGGGCTAAGGCTTGTTGATAAGCTGCTAAAGCCTGGGGATACTTTTCTAGGTTAGTGTAAACTATTCCCATATGGTACAAGGTAGAGCTAATCCCAGCTTTGAACCCAATTGTTTGATTAATCTCTAAGGCTTGTTGATGATAGTCTAGAGCTTTAGTATACTCTCCGAGTTTTTCATAAACTCTGCCGATAGTAGTCAGGGTGTTAGCTTTCTGTAGGCGATTACCAATCTGTTGGGAAATAGCCAAGGATTGCTGATAGAATTGGAGAGACTTGGGATATTGTTTTTGTTTTTGGTAAACTAATCCGATGTTACTCAGGGTTCCCGCAATTCCTTCCTTATGCCCAATTTTCTTAAAAATGGCATTAGCTTGGTTGAAGTAGTCCAATGCTTGGGGATAATCTCCCAAATCCAGATAATTCACCCCCATAGAGTTATAGGTGGTGCCAATACCGGCCTGGTCAGCAATCTCTTGACGAATGGCTAGGGCTTTTTGATCATACTCTAGGGCTTTGGGATACTTTCCCCAGTAACCGTAAACTGTTCCGATGTTGCCCAGGGTAGTAGCTTCTGGAGAGCGTACACCTATTTCTTGTTGAATGGTTAAAGCTTGCTGATAATAGTCTAGAGCTTGGCTAAACTCTCCTTGGTCATTATAAACTGTTCCGATATTGTTGAGACTTATAGCAAGTCCCTCCTTGTCACCAATGTCTTGCCTAATTTCTAGGGATTGCTGATGATAGTTTAAGGCTTTGGCATTGTCTCCCCGGCTACTGTAAACTAATCCAATATTGCTCAGGATAGTAGCTTCCTGGGAGCGCTCCCCTAGGTCTTGTGCAATCTCTAACGCTTTTTGGTAGTTTTCTAAAGCTTGAGCATACTCACCCTGATTATAGTGAACTTGTGCAATATTATTGAGGATAGTACCTTCCCATGAGGGCTCGCCAATGTCTTTAAAAATAGCTAAAGCTTTTTGGTAGTATTCTTTGGCTTGGTCATACTCCCCCCGAGCAGAGTAAATGAACCCAATATTATTGAAGCTACCAGCTTCCTGGGAGGGCTCGCCAATGTCTTGAGAAATAGCTAGAGATTGCTGGTGGTATTCTAAGGCTTGGTCATACTCACCCTGACTGCTGTAAACTGACCCAATATTATTAAGGGTATTGGCTTCCTGGGAGCGCTCACCAATTTCTTTAAAAATAGCTAAAGCTTGCTGGTAGTAATCTAGAGCTTTGTCATATTCACCCCAAACATTGTAAACTGAGCCAATATTATTGAGGTTAGTAGCAACGTTATGACGACCGTGATCGCCAAACTCTTGGTTAATCGCTAAAGCTTGCTGATAATAGTCTAGAGCTTGGCTATACTTCCCTTGGTTTTTATATATCGATCCAATGTTGTTGA
>NZ_JAAHHZ010000332.1:0-5094 GCF_010672005.1 Moorena sp. SIO4A5
CTCTTGCCTATTGCCTATTGCCTCTTGCCTATTGCCTCTTGCCTTTACAAAGCGCAAGTATGTTCACAACTCAAATATAAATGTTATCTCTACTTTCCAAGAATTGTTATGACACACCAACCTTTTCTACACTGGATGCATCGCTGGTCCCGCCCTCTGATCGCAGGAATAGCCTCTTTGGGTGCTGTAGCAACTGCCTATCCCAAAATCATCCAATTAACACAACGTAATTCTACTTGTCGTCCCAGCGGTTGCAATCTACCTCCCACTCCCACCAGTGCCGATGCTGCCATCTTGAGTTCACCGATCACCTTATTAGGCTTAATTGCTTGCATTAGTATGGTGGTTTTTGCGATCGCTCCCCTGCTTGTGAATTCAAAAGCACATAAACAGTTCCGCTCTCCCTTAGAAAAGTGGACAATTGTGTTACTAGCAGTTGGTGGGACATTAATGCTAATTGTCAGCAGTTACCTGCTATATACGACACTGTTTGAATTCCACGAAAAGTGTAGCTTTTGTATTATGTCTACTTTATTGTCAGCGAGCTTGTTTATTCTGGCCTTGAGCGCTGGTGGTTGGCAGAAATTGAGACAACAACTGCTCACGGTAACTATGGTGGTGATACTGTTGCTCCTTGGGCTACTGGGTCTTTATACCCTGGGGAATATCAGTCGCTCTGCCACGGAAATCAACTATACTATAACCAGCTCTTCTAGTGAAGCACACATGGCTCTAGCAGAGCATTTGCAGAAACTAGAAGCGAAAATGTATGGTGCATTTTGGTGCGATCATTGCAATGAGCAAAAAGAAATGTTTGGTCAAGGTGCCTGGAGCCAAGTGAATTACATTGAGTGTGATGCTAAAGGTAAAAACTCTCGCCCAGACCTCTGCAAGGCCGCCAAGATTAAAGGTTTTCCCACTTGGGAGATTAACGGTCAGTTGTATTTAGGGAAACAATCATTGCAGACGTTAGCCGATTTATCTGACTACAAAGGTTCCCATAACTTTCAGAATTATTCTAGTCAAGCAGTGCCAGAAAAGGAGTGAATCATGGCTTTTCAGGCAAATCAGCCATTGGTAGATTTCAATTTTGGTAAAAATAGGTTAGCTAAATGGCTGCTAAGACTACTCCTTTTGTGCCTCGTATTTGGAGGAGGCTATGCAGCTTATCGCCAGCGGGTTGCCCTGCCAAATCAACAAGCAAAAACCCAAACGCAAACTGTATCTGTAGAAAAACTGAACCTAGCGGTCACAGTTTCTGCTAATGGCGTCATTGAGCCCGAACGTGCGATTAATCTTAGCCCTAAAACTACAGGATTGCTGAAAACTCTGTTAGTCAAGGAAGGCGATCGCGTACAAAAAGGGCAAATTCTTGCCTATATGGATGACTCCAATCTCACCGGGCAATTAACTCAGGCAGAAGGACAACTAGCTGAGAGACAAGCAAATCTGCAAAAGTTGCTAGCTGGCAATCGTCGAGAAGATATTGCCCAAGCTCAAGCACAACTGGCTGAGGCACAAGCAAATTTGCAAAAGTTGCTGGCTGGCAATCGTCGAGAAGATATTGCTCAGGGCTTGGCACGATTAGAAAAAGCACAAGCAAATCTGCAACAAGCTGAAGATGACCTCCAGCGCAAGCAGGAATTAGCAACGGCTGGTGCTATTTCTGTGGAAGATTTTAATCAAGTCCGGACGGCCCGTGATACAGCCGAAGCAGGGGTAAAAGAAGCCAAGCAAGCTTTGCTACTCCTAAAAGCAGGGGCACGGCCAGAAGACATTGCTCAAGCCCGGGCTAGAGTGATGCAAAGACAACAAAGTTTGAAACTAGCCAAAGCAGGGGCACGCCCAGAAGACATTGCCCAAGCCCGGGCTAGAGTGATGCAAGCCGAGGGGGCTGTGCAAAATGCCAAGGCGCAGATAGCAGATACGGTAATTCGCGCTCCTTTCACTGGCATTGTTGCTAGGAAGTATGCCGATCCAGGTGCCTTTGTCAGCCCGACTACCGCAGGTAGTTCTGTCTTATCCGCTACCTCTTCTTCAATTTTGTCCCTAGCTTCTAGTAACCAGGTAGTAACGGCATACGTAGCAGAAAGTAATATTTCCAAAATCCGCTTGGGACAAGACGTCACCATTACTGTTGATGCTTACTCAGGAAAAACCTTTACCGGACAGGTGGCACAAATTGCTGCCCAGGCAGTTGTAGAACAGAATGTTACCAGCTTTGAGGTCAAGGTGGCCATTGTCTCGGATTCACAACAACTTCTGCGTTCTGGGATGAATGTCCATCTGGAGTTCAAAGTAGGCACACTCTTAAATGCTTTGGTGGTACCGACAGTGGCAATTGTCCGCCAGGAGAATGCTACAGGTGTGTTTGTAGCAGGAGAAAATAATCAAGCTATCTTCACTCCCATAGTGACTGGCGTTACTGCTAATCACAAAACAGAAGTCAAATCAGGTTTGCAGGGAACCGAAAGAGTGTTTATCAACTTTCCAGAAGGGTTCCGACCGCAATCTATGACCCCACCTCCTTTTCCCGGTTCACGTTCACGTTCACGTTAATTACAAGGTGTACAAAAATGGCTACACCAGTTCAGATTCGCTTTAGTACAGCATCCACTGTAGAAGTCTTAGTCATGGCGCTGGAGGCTTTGTGGAGCAACAGATTACGCACAGGGCTGACCATGCTGGGTGTCATTATTGGGATTGCCTCGGTAATTGCTATTACTTCCCTTGGTCAGGGAGTGCAAAAGGCAACCGAGCAGCAATTACAGGGTTTGGGTACAAATGTCATGCTGGTGTTCCCTGATACTCCCAGAAATAGTCGCATCAATCTAGGTAGTAGTGGAAGGGGAACACCTTTGAATTGGGAGGATGCACGGGCAATTAAAGACCAGGTGACTACGGCTAGTGCGGTGTCTGCATTCTTGCAAAAGCCTAATGTCTCCGTAGTCTATGGTGGCAAGAATATATTAACTACTGTCATCGGTACGGATTTGAGTTACCCGGAGGTCAAGAACATCTATCCCCAGTCGGGGCAATTTTTTAATCAGGATGATTTGCTCTCTAGTAAATCAGTGGTTGTTCTTGGTTCTAAATTACGGGAACAACTGTTTGAACCGGGGGCAAATGCAATTGGTGCCAATATCCGCATTCAGGGAGAGCGTTACATCGTTATTGGTGTTATGGAATCTAAGGGTGCGGTAGGAAGAATAGACCAAGATAATCAAATATATATTCCCTTGACGAATATGTCGGCGCGACTTATTGGTAATAATGCCCTAGCCGGGATTGCCATCAATGGGTTGTGGTTGAAAGCCTCTGATGAGTCGAGTTTAAGTGCAGCTCAATTTCAAGTTACCAATCTCTTGCGCTTGCGCCATAATATTTATCCACCCCAAGCCGATAATTTTAGAATCATTAACCAAACAGACATGATCAATACCTTAAATAATGTGGTGGGTTTATTTACGGTAATGGTGGGAGCAGTTGCTGGAATTTCTTTAGTTGTTGGCGGAATTGGTATTGCCAATATTATGTTGGCTTCTGTTGTGGAACGAAGGCGAGAAATTGGCATTCGTAAAGCACTAGGAGCTACCAAAGCAGCAATTCTCAAGCAATTTTTAGCAGAAGCTGTCGTGGTTTCTGGTGTGGGGGGAGTGATTGGCATGGGATTCGGAATAGCCTTGGCTTTCAGTGCAGCCACTATTTTCCAATTTCCGTTTGTGGTTTCTCTGTGGTCAGTCATTTCTAGTTTTGGACTGTCTTGTATTGTGGGATTACTGGCTGGGGTAATACCTGCAAATAATGCCGCCAAATTAGACCCAATCGTTGCTTTACGGACTGATTAATAAGGATAAGTGTAGGAATTGTGAGAATTTTTGTTCCCTGGTAAGCATTCAGCATTCAGCCGTCAGCCGTCAGCTTTGTGGCACAGGCTTCAACGCTGTGACATAACTCAGATACGAAAGCTGACCTGTTTTATTCAAAAGCTGTTCGCGTAGCGTGTGCGTAGCACATAAGCTGATAGCTGATAGCTGATAGCTGAATGCTTACGTTCCCTACTCCCTACTCCCTACTCCCTACTCCCTACTCCCTACTCCCTACTCCCTACTCCCTGTTCCCTGTTCCCTGTTCCCTTTGCTAAAAAAATAGGATTAAAAACTATGATTTGGATGGAAGCGATTACTAAAATTTATGATATGGGGGAAGTCCAGGTATCAGTTCTCAAGGGCATTAACTTGTCAATTAAAGAAGGAGAATACATTGCCATTATGGGGGCTTCTGGTTCGGGAAAGTCCACATTAATGAACATTATTGGTTGTCTCGATCGCCCAACTACGGGACGCTATGTTCTTGAAGGCAGAAACCTCACAACCCTACATGATGACGAACTTGCCTATATCCGCAATCAGCGCATTGGTTTTGTGTTTCAGCAATTCAATCTCTTGCCTCGCTCTACAGCCCTTGAGAATGTTATGCTACCGATGGTCTACGCCAATGTACCTAAACACAAACGACGCCAACGGGCAATGCAAGCCTTGAGTCGAGTGGGTTTGGGCAACCACCTTCACCACCGTCCTAGCCAACTTTCTGGGGGACAACAACAACGGGTTGCCATTGCCCGTGCTTTAGTCAATCGCCCCGCTTTGCTGTTGGCAGATGAACCAACCGGAGCCTTAGATACCAAAACCTCCCAGGAAGTCATGGATCTGCTTGGGGAATTAAACCAGCAAGGCATCACCATCGTGATTGTTACTCACGAACATGATGTAGCTGCCCAAACCCAACGACTTATTCAGATGCAGGATGGTTTGGTAGTAGATCGGGATGAGCAAATGTCTCTAAAATCTATCAGTCTTAATACTTAGAGCGGTTTTGAATTGGATGAGGTATAAAATTGCTATCTATAAAACTTCTGCTTTCTTCTGCTTTCTTCATTGTCGCCTCCACGTTAATTCTCCTCCCGTCCATTGCCTCTGCCCAATCTTCACCACCCCCAGGGGTAAACATTCCTCCGAATACCCCGGAAATAATAGACCAAACCCTTCCTCAACCAACACCCTCACCTAGTCCCCCCATCCCTGCTCCACCTTC
>NZ_JAAHHZ010000333.1:0-5092 GCF_010672005.1 Moorena sp. SIO4A5
TGCCGTCAGTCTACATGCCTCAAATCAGCAGCTACGGGAGCAACTGATTCCTAGTGCCAAGCACTATCCTCTCAAAGCACTATTAGATGAATGTCGAGACTATGTAAACTTAACAAGTCGCCGAGTCACCTTTGAATATATCCTTTTGGGTGGACTGAATGACTCTCAAAAACATGCTGTTGAGTTGGCTAAGAACCTGAGGGGGTTTCAGAGTCATGTCAATTTGATTCCCTACAATCCCATTAGTGAAGTAGATTACCAGCGCCCTAATTACCGCAGGATTCAAGGCTTTGTTGAAGCTCTTAAGCAGCAACACATTGCTGTCAGTGTACGCCATTCCCGTGGTCTTGACAAAGACGCCGCTTGTGGACAACTTAGAGCATCTAGGAGTAATTAGAAGTAATGTTTTAAGGTAAGCATTCAGCCGTCAGCCTTGGCCTTGGCCTTTGGCCACGCTACGCGAATGGCCACGCTACGCGAACAGCCGTCAGCCTTGTGGCACAGGCTTTGGCCACGCTACGCGAATGGCCACGCTACGCGAATGGCCACGCTACGCGAATGGCCACGCTACGCGAATGGCCACGCTACGCGAATGGCCACGCTACGCGAATGGCCACGCTACGCGAATGGCCACGCTGTGCGAACGACGCTGTGAACTAACTTAGATTAAACAAATGCTTACCTCTTTATTCAAAAGCTAATAGCTGATCGCTGATCGCTGATCGCTGATCGCTGATCGCTGATCGCTATTAGCTTACCATTACCAACCTACTTCTTGAGCTACTCCATACAATTCTTCTAAATGTCGGCAAAAATCACTGTAGGTTCCAATTGGGCGTGCGTCTAATCCAGTTAAATCTAAATTTTCTTCAGTACTTTTCTGTTGGAGGTCTACTCCTTCCTGCTTGTTACGCATATTTAATCGGTAAGCATTTTGGTCTGGATAAATTTCAAAAATTATCTCGATCGCGTCTTCATAGGTATCTAAGGAAAGACTGAGATCGAAGGGCTTCCCAGGTAAAACCAAGCTTATGCTGTCATAGCCTGTTACTTCTTCTGTGTAAAAAACTTGGGATTCGGACATGGTGACAATGATTTGAGTCCAGGCAGGAAAGCTAGTCATGTTTCTTCTCCTTTAGATAGTGATGGTAGGTAGTAATAGCAATGCCCCTGGGCTTAACCTGGAACTAGTATCGAACCCACTGAACACACGGATGCAATAAACACACGGATGCTACAGTTGAGCAATAGGTGATTCACCACGGCACTAGGGAGGCTATCCCAATAAACAATACTAAGAGCTAATTCGTAAAGTAAATCTTAAGAAGTATGAAAGCCTTGCTATGATTGTCTTTTAGCTATTAAATAGTTCAATTGTTCTATGTTGACGCAAGCCTTATCCTACAAGGTTTAGTACGAGTTGACGAATCAGCTCTAAAAATAAAAATAGTAGGGTAACCATGATACCAGTAATGACGAAGGATGTGATTGCCCAACCCCGTTGATGGCGCTTAAAGGCTTTGATACTCTTCCAACGGCGACTTTTCCATGCCCACTCATTGCCCTTGATTCCCAAAATAATCCCCATCACTGGCCAAGCCAGAAATCCAGTCACTAACGATAGATCACTCCAGGCAATCAGTCCAATCCATACTTGATTGGTGACACACCACAAACCTGGTAAACAAAAGGCACCCCAGTTCCAGCCTTGAATCTCTGCTGGCACTGGAACAGATTCGTCAAACACTTGCTTGCAACCGGAATTATTGATGGGAGTCGGTGGCGGGTAGGATTTAGACTGGGGAGTTACAGCTACAGTACCCTTGATTTCTGTTTCTCTAACCTTAGAATCATCAGACTCATCAGTTTGAATCAGCTCTAGAACCTCTTGAGCAGATTGGAATCGCTCAGAGGGTTGGGATGCTAGCAAACGAGAGAGAATAGGATTAAACTCTGGAGAGAGGGTTAGTTCTTCTTCAGTTCGCCAGTTGAGGGTATAAGGGTCAACCAGTTCCTGGGGCTGTTTACCAGTCATCAGTACTAGTGCTGTTACTCCCAAAGCATAGAGGTCACTATGGGGAGCAGCAATCCCTAAGCGTAGCTGTTCATCAGGGGCATAGCCAACTTTACCTAGGCAAGTCCCACCAGCGTAGATGGCAGAGTTTTGCCCACTGGTTACGGGAGTATTGACTTCTAGGGCAATTTGTTTGACACCACCCAGGTCAATTAATACTGGCACTCCATCGGAAGCACGACGGATAATATTATCTGGAGCAATATCCCGGTGAATTATGCCTAATTGGTGTAGGTAGCTTAAGACCGGGAGCAATTGCCGAAACAGTTGGATAATTTCGGTTTCGCTGAACCGTTCCCCTTTGCTTACTCGTTCTTCGAGTAAGGTTTGATAGGTTTTTCCTTCAATGTAGTCTTGGACGAGAAACAACCGTTTGCCATCCCGAAAAAATTCCCAGAATCTCGGAATTTGGGGGGATGAAAGCTTGTGCAGCATGGTTGCTTCCCGTTGAAATAGTTCTTCGGCTTTTTCTAGGGTATGGGTGCCTTGGTTTCTTGGAGTCAGCTCTTTTAGGGTTACTAGTTCATTAAAGCGTCCAGTGTCTTTGGCTAGGTAGGTTTTGCCAAATCCCCCTTGTCCTAAGGTACGTTGAATAATGTAGCGATCGCGTAATCGGCTTCCAGTCTCTAATCTATGGTCTAGATTAGTATTGTCCAGATTAGTATGGTCTAGATTAGTATTATTTAGATTAGTCTCTAGGGGACTGCTACTCGGAGGAGATAGAGAGGCACCACAACGAGAGCAAAAACTTGCCCGACTGGGATTGATTTGCTCACATATCATACAAGTGATTGAATTCATGGCTCCACTCTTTTGAATACCAGTTGGGTTCATGCCGTTGCTGCCTAGTTAATTGGTATTATATTTGGCACTATAATTGGCTCGATATGATCTATTTTAGCCACCATGAGAAAAATCATAGTTCATTCAAATGCGCGGCTTGGAGTAAGTATTGTGGACGGTTGATGGTGAATTGTCAACAAATTGTTAACCGAAGGCAGCAATCATAATCAGAAATATTTAATAAGAAATATTAATGTCGCAATTATTAACTATTTCAGGCTTAAAATTAAAATTTATAGCACTACGCATTCAGGTGTTTGACATTGATACAAGCAGCAAAAGCTGTCGCAGTTAACTTTTAGGTGCGACCCGTGGCGAATTTAATTCTTAATGGGTTAAGCGCACCTTTGCCTCTTGCCTCTTGCCTCTTGCCTCTTGCCTCTTGCCTCTTGCCTCTTGCCAATGCCATGGGCGTAGCGCTTTATGTGCTCGAAGTAGGGTGATGGTGCAAATAACAGGAACAACAAAGTTACTGGGTGTGATTGGTGATCCAGTGGAACATTCGTTATCACCACTGATGCATAACCGAGCGATCGCATCCTTGGATGTGGATTATGTCTACCTAGCTTTACCGGTAAAATCAGCAGATTTGAAAAATGCGATCGCTGGTTTTGAGGCGATTGGTCTAGTGGGCTTCAGTATCACTATTCCTCACAAACAGAGTATCATCCCCTTGTTATCGGAAATTTCAACAGTGGCTCAAGGGGTGGGAGCAGTGAATACTGTTTATCGCACCGATCAGGGTTGGATTGGTACGAATACCGATATCGAAGGATTTATCTCCCCGTTGAAACGGTATAACCGGGATTGGAGTCAAACTACTGTAGTCATTTTGGGGTGTGGTGGTGCCGCACGAGCTGTAGTAGTGGGTTGTGCTCAACTCGGTTGTACTGAGATTCATGTGCTTGGTCGCAATCAGGACAAGTTAGGTCAATTTAAGCAAAGCTGGATCAAGTCTGACCTTGCTATTACTATTCATACTCATCCTTGGGAACAACTACCGGAACTCCTGCCCCAAGCCAATTTGTTGGTTAATGCTACTCCAGTGGGCATGTATCCCAAGGTCGAGCAGTCTCCTGTGGATGAGCTAGCTATGGCCAGGTTGCCGGAAAATGCGATCGCTTATGACTTGATATATACTCCTAATCCCACTCAGTTTTTACGACAAGCCAAGGAACAGGGCGCGATCGCAATTGATGGATTGGAAATGCTGGTGCAACAGGGAGCAGCAGCTTTCAAAATTTGGTTAGGACAAACTCCACCAGTGGATATTATGCGTCACGCTCTGCAGGAGAAATTGGGATTATTGAAAAGTTAGTTACTTTTTGCGAAAATGCAGAATTCCCCAACTGAGGTAACCGTTCTTGCCAGCATCAATCCAATGATTAAGACCTACTTTCATGGCGTCAATGTAATCCTTGCCACTATCGGCAACGGCTTGCTGATAATTGGCATCTACCGTTTCGAGGACTCGCCGATAATGGTTCACCAGTTGCGCCGTTAGATCAATCACCTGGATTTCTTCTAAACCTGTAACCTTAGCAGCCTTGCGATAGAACTCAATAGAACCAAGGGAGTCGAGGTGAATGCGGTCTAAAACCGGTTGCAGCAATCCTTCGGGACAGTCATCACTCTGCATGGGATCAGTGAAGATGAATTCACCTCCCGGTTTCATCACCCGCTGAACCTCTTTAATCAACTGAATCCGGTTACCACTGTGCAAAATTGCATCCTGAGACCACACCACATCAAACTGTTCATCCTCGTAGGGAATGTCTTCAAAACTACCCTCGATTACTTCAATCAAAGACCCAAGTCCCTGTTCTTGGTTCATTTGAGAATTCCGTTGATTCTGAACTTTGCTTACATTCAAACAAGTGACATGACAACCGAAGGTTTTAGCCAAATAACGGGCTGCTCCACCATAGCCCGAGCCAATATCGAGAACGGAGCTATTTTCATTCAAGTTCAGTAATGAGGCGACCCGTTCAACCGTGCGGCGACTGGCATCAAAAACAGGTTCATCTTCCCGTTCATAGATACCAACATGAATATCTTCTCCGCCCCAAACAGTGGCATAGAATTGATCAGCACTATCACTGTTGTAATAAGTTCGAGCGGTATCAACGGTTGTGGAATAGTTCACTTGGTTTTGTCCTTTCAACTTCTTTTTGA
>NZ_JAAHHZ010000334.1:0-5077 GCF_010672005.1 Moorena sp. SIO4A5
TGTACGCAGACCGGCTAGCATCCGTTGGAAGCTGGTGCCATGGGTGCTAACTCGATAGGCTAATGTGGTTAAGCCAGGGGAATTGTAGTGAGATGTCATATGTATAGAACAGGGAGTGTGGGGAGATGGGGAGATGGGGAGATGGGGAGATGGGGGGATTTTTATTAAGGTTCATTATCCGGACATCCTATCCTGTATAATAGAACTGGGAACAGGTACGGTAGAGCCCTAATTATCCTGACATGATATTATTTGATCGCTGCCAGAGCGCGATCACGACAAAGCTTCAGCCGTTCAGCTAAAACCAGCACTTGGGGTTCCCGGATAACCGAGAAATGGTCGCCCGGAATTTCGTGTACTTCTATTTCCCCACCGACCAAATTGCGCCAACCTAGAGTGGGATCACCAGCTATGTCTATCGGCTGCTCACTGGCATTGAACAGGGCAATATTCCCTGGATAAGGTTGCGGTTCATAATTATAAGACGCAAAAGCCGTAGTTTTAAAAACCTCGAACAAGCTTTCAACATCCTCCACTTTTACCTCTTCCGGCAGCAAATCAAACATTTTAGCTCGTTCCAGGACATATCCCAATCGCTGCTCTGGCATCAGTTGTTGGAGTTGAGCGACAGATACCGGCACTTCCTTCCCCCGAGGAGCGCCCATTTCCTGAGCAAATTCTCTTGGATAGTAAATATCCAGACCCAAGTTTCTTCCAGGCGTGCTGTCAACTAGAAGCCTGTGGTGTTCTGGACCGGAGGATTGTATCAGTCCTAGCAATGCTAAGGTATCCCCTTGTTGGTGTAACTGTTGTGCCATTTCTAATGCTAAGTGACCGCCCACACAAAAACCAACTAAATAGTAGGGACCCCGAGGTTGAATAGTTTTAATCCCTTTGATGTGGTGAATAGCGAGGTCCTTGAGAGTGCTAAAAGGTTCCCGTTCCCCATTGAGACCGGGGGCTTGCAAGCCGTAAATCGGTTGCTCGGTCCCCAGATTGCGGACTAAATCGAGATAAAATAAGACAGTGCCGCTGCTGGCAGGGACTAAGAACAGAGGTGGTAAATTTCCATCGGGCTGCATTGCCACCAGGGTAGACATTGACCGAGAATCTGGGTCAGAGCGAATAGAAGTAGCAAGCTGCTCGATAGTCGGATTTTGTAACAGCGTGGCCAAAGATAGATTTTTGTCAAACTGCCGTTGAAGCCGAGCGATTAAAGCGATCGCTAACAACGAATGACCACCGATATCAAAGAAATTATCTCGGACTCCTACCGGAGAAACCTCTAAAACCTCCGACCAGATTTGTGCCAGTTGTAATTCAAGGGTATCCCGAGGTGCAATAAAATTAGCATTGCTACCGCTAGTTCCCTCCGGTGCGGGAAGGGCCCGGCGGTCAATTTTACCATTGGGAGTCAGGGGCAGGGAATCTAGGATCACAAAAGCCGAAGGCACCATATAGTCCGGCAGCTTTTGCTTGAGAAAAGCCCGCAGTTTCGCTGTCAGTTCTCGCACCTGCTTCCCATACAAAGGGTTATTGGCAAAATCGCTCCAATTCTTCCAAGGAGATAGAGAGCGAGGCCCATCGAAAACTATTGTCGGAACCACATAAGCCACGAGGCGCTTGTGACCGGATTGATCTTCCCGGACGATGACGGCACTTTGCCCAACTTCTGGGCGGGTCCCCAGTACCGCTTCGATTTCTCCTGGTTCGATGCGGAAGCCACGAATTTTTACCTGGTTGTCGATGCGACCGAGAAGTTCGATGTTACCGTCCGGGAGATAGCGTGCCTTATCCCCCGTTTTGTAAAGACGTGCTCCTGCCTCTTGGCTGAAAGGATTGGCAATAAACTTTTGCGCGGTTAATTCCGGACGGTTGAAATAGCCTCGGGCTAGACCCACACCCCCGATATGCAGTTCCCCCGGTACGCCGATGGGAACCGGTTGGAGAGCATCGTCGAGAATATAGAGAAGTATGTTGGCAAAGGGTTTGCCGATAGGAACTGGAGACTCTAGGGGTAGATTAATCTCGGTACTTTCAAAATAGCAACTGTCAATAGTTGCTTCGCTCGCTCCATAAGAATTTACTAACCGAGTTTGGGCACCGCAGAACTGTCTAAATTTTTGGTATTCTTTGACAGACCAACTATCAGAACCGATCACCAGTAATCCCATGAAATCGAGGTTTTGCTTGGTATTCTCCAAATACTCAATTAAATACCTCATCACTGCTGGCACAAATTCGGCACAATCGACTTGCTCTTGGAGCATCAACCGATACAGCTTTTCTGGTTCCAACAAAAATTCCCTCGGACAGAGAACTAATTTAGCTCCTGAACAAAGGGCTCGCACCCAATTTCCTGTAAAAACATCAAAGGAGAAACTCGCCATTTGCAGATGGCTGTTCTCTGGACTTAGTTGATAGGCTTGCTCCCAAGCTCGATAAGCATTCACCAGACTTTGATGCTCGACCTGCACCCCTTTCGGTTTTCCTGTCGAGCCTGAAGTGTAGATGACGTAAGCCAAAGAAGTCGGTTTGGCACGAAGCCCGAGATTTTCCTGACTATACTGAGAAATGACCGACCAATCTTTATCCAAGAAAACAATCCGCCCCTGGCTTTCTGGCAGTCGAGCCACGGATTTTTCTGAAGCCAACAGCAAAAACAGTTGGGAGTCTTGTAGTAGATAAGTCAGGCGATCGCGCGGATAGCTCGGGTCTAAGGGCAGATAAGCCCCGCCCGCTTTGAGAATGCCCAGCAATCCTACCATCATTTCGATAGAGCGCTCTACGCAAATCCCTACCATTTCCTCCAGACCGACTCCGATCGATTCTAAATAGCGAGCTAATTGATTGGCGCGATCGTTCAATTCTCGATAGGTAATTTTTTCCTGCTGAAAAACTACAGCCACCGAATCAGGCGTTCGTTGTACCTGCTCTTCAAATAACTGATGAATGCACTTATATTGGGGATAGTCTGTGAAATTATTGTTCCATTGCACTAACAATTGATGTGTTTCCTCTCCCGTCAGCAGGGGTAAAAACGCAATTTGCTGCTCTGGATTGGTGACAATGGACTCTAGCAAACAAATAAACTGTCTTGCCCAGCGGTGAATAGTTTTGGCATCAAACAGGTCGGCACTATATTCCCAGATCACATGGAGAGATTTGCCAATTTCCTCAATTCCCAAAATCAAATCAAATTCCGAACCCTGTTCGTGTACGGCTAAGTATGGCTCCATAGACAGTACTTCTTCCCCTGCCAGGCGCTCGGGTGTCTGCGGGTTGTACCAGCGATGCTTGCGCCAAGTGAAATCGACTTGAATTAGGGGATTTCGGCTGGCATCTCGGGGAGGGTTGAGCCGTTGTACTAATAAATCGAAGGGATAATCTTGATGAGCTTGTGCCTCTGTTACCGTTCGATGGATGCGGGCGAGAAATTCTGCGAAGGTAGGATTGTCTGCTAGATTTGCCCGCCATACCACCTCGTTGGCAAAGTAACCGACAATGCTTTTAAACTCCTCAACGCTCCACCTCGCTGCCATTGGGCTTCCTAGCAGGATGTCGTCTTGGCCTGATAAGCGATGTAACAGGACAAAGAAGGCAGCCAGCATAATCCGATAAAGACTGACTCCTTGCTCGGCAGCCAGTTGTCGCAGTTTCTTGATCAGTCCTCCATCAAGTTCGACAATATGGAATTCATTCCGACCGCTCAAAACCTTGGGTCGCCTTCTGTCTGTTGGCAAATTCAAAGTCGGTAAGGAGTCGGCGAGTGTTTGGTGCCAATAGCGAAAGAGTTCTTCTCCTCGGGCGGACTCTAGCATCTGAGTAGCCCAAGACACATAGTCGGCATATTGCCAAGGGGAATCTGGCAGCAAGTTAGCAATTTTTGCTTCTGGGAACTTCTTGACTTCTGCCGCATATAAAATTTGGAATTCTTTGAGAAGCAAGTCAAAGGACCACCGATCGCCTACAATGTGGTGCAGGGCGATTAATTGGACAAACTCTTGGGTTGAGCGGGCAAACAGCCCCAGCCGCAAGACCGGGCCCGTTTCTAAATTGAAGGGACCCTCTACTGCTACCAGAATTTGCGTCTTTAACTCGTCCTCGTCCCATCCAGAAGCGTCTGTTACCTCAATCTCAATCTTGGAGTCTTGACTAACTACTGCAACGGGTTTGCCGTCCCGAGTCCTATAGGTAGTTCGCAGAATCGAATGTCGTTCAACCAGCTTCTGCCATGCCCTCCGCCAAGCCTCTAGGTCCAACTCGACCGCCAGACGAGTGGTGATAAATATGTTGTAAGCTAAGCTTTCTGGATTCTTCTGGTATATGAACCATAAGGCTTGCTGTCCCTGTGAGAGAGGGAAAAAATACTGATCGTTTTCTCTAAATAGGTTCTGCATTCGGACTCTATGCAATAAGAATTTGAGAGTACTTTTCCAATTACTTACAGTTGTTTACCTACCTACCCCCAACCCTTTAAAATAGTGGATCAGTTGCTTGGCTTTGGCATTCAACTTTCTATAAATGAGTTACTTTTCATCAAATACAAAAAGACAACTGGGATTGTATCACAGGGCAAACGCCTATTGTGAATAAACCGGGGATAGTTCTCAATAAACCCTGGCTTTTTGTGCTTGTTGACAAGGCATTTTATACATATAGTGTTTATTTTCTATTGATAAAACACTATATATAGTAATCCTAAAGAATTTGTAAAATCTGCAAAATCTAAAATCCTTGGTGGGGAAGGGTTATAGCGATTCGGCGTTCGCGCAGCTTGGCCTACGGCCACAGCCGACGCGATCGCGAACGCGATCGCTTCTGCCACTATATTTCTATATTTCACGAATCATATAGGATTGCTATATAGGACAGACGAAAATTAGATGGGTTTTCCCTCTCACCCTCCCCACAATCCTTTGAGTTATAGATTTACAACAAGAAGGTGTACCCTCTAATCACAAACCGCCTTGTAAATAAAACTGACTTCTGCCATTTTCAGGAGTATCGGGGTTATTATCCAAACGAGCAACAGCTAATGGCTCAATCAAGATTTGACCTGCTGCCAATTCCCCTC
>NZ_JAAHHZ010000335.1:0-5033 GCF_010672005.1 Moorena sp. SIO4A5
AAATCAAGGAAAGTAGGTTGTAAAAACAACGTGTTCTAAAGGAATTGGTTGCGCCGTGTGCATGGAGACATGCTCGCACGGTGCTTAGGGGGCGAAGCGGGGGTAACCCCGCCGACCTACCCGATGCAACGCCGAATTATGACTCATGCAACGCTTCTGCCCGTTCCCAGTCCTCTGGCACACCATAAGTTTGATACCGTTGGCAGCGTTTGACATAGAGCATGGCTGCTTTATCCTGGGGATTGGTTTGTAAAACTGACTGAAATATCTGTTCAGCTTGGGCGAAAGCTTGCCGATGGTAGAGAAAAGCAGCTTGTTCAAAGTTACTCTTAGTTTGTCTCTTTAACTGCTTCAGTTGCGGCTGATCTTGATCAAATAGCTCAAATACTGCCACCGGTTTATTTTTTCCCTTAACTTTGACTCGATCCAGAAACCTATAACTGTACTTTTGAAACTCATTCAGGTTATAGAGGGTTTGTTGGCTAATCATAATCCCTGCACCATAAAGTTTGGTTAATCCTTCCAAGCGGGAAGCAAGATTCACTGCATCAGAAATAACCGTACTTTCCATCCGCTTTTGTTCACCGATGGTTCCTAGCATTAAGCTACCTGTATGTAAACCAATACCGATAGTAATCGGAACATAACCACTTTGGCACCGATGCTGATTGTAGACCGCAACTGTTTGCTGCATCTCAAGTGCACCTTGAACCCCATCATCCGCTGACTCAGGAAAAAGTGCCATGACTCCATCTCCAATGTACTTATCAATAAAGCCATTGTGAGCGCGGATTGCTGGACTAACTCGACTCAGATAGCTATTAATAAAATTAAAATTTTCTTGAGGAGATAACTGTTCTGATAGGCTGGTAAAAGAGCGAATATCAGCAAAAAGAACAGTCATTTCTTTTTGAACGTGATCCCCTAATTTAACATCAACAATACTGTCATATCCTAGGAAGCGCAAAAAATCATGGGGGACAAATTTACCATAAGCAGAGGTAATTTGAGAAAGCCGTAGATGACTTTTAATTCGGGCTAACAATTCATGCTTAGAAAAAGGCTTAGTCAGATAATCATTTACCCCAAAAGTAAACCCTTCTACCAAATCGGAAACTTGATTGTTGGCGGTTAACATGATCACCGGAAGTTCACTGGGCAAAAACTTCTGGCGAATTTTTTCGCAAACTTCATAGCCGGTCATGCGGGGCATCATCACATCCAGTAAGATCAAGTCAGGCTGGAAGCCAGTTGAGAGCATTTCTAAAGCTTCTAAACCATTAGTGGCTGTAGCGATCGCATAGTTTTCCATGGAAAGATAATTGCTAATAACCTGGCGGTTGACTGGTTCATCGTCCACAATCAAAATTTTGATATATCCACTGTCTGCTGCTAAGGCTCCAGTAAAGTTCGGGGTTTCATTCGTCAAATCCGGAACTGGAGCGATTGATTCAATTTGCAACAGTGCTGAGGTCTGCTGAACCTGCCTCTGAGACACTGGCAAAGTAAATGTAAACTGGGAACCAGACTTATTTTGCGATCGCTTAGGGGATCCTCCCAGGCGACATTGTGCTTCTGGCAGGCTAAGCGATCGCACATGAATTTTGCCACCGTGTAACTCGACTAACTGTCTAGTAACCGCTAATCCCAAACCCCTCCCGCCATATTTTTTAGTCCTGGAGCAATCTACTGATTCAAAGGAGTCAAAAATCCGATTTAATTTATCTGCTGGAATACCAATTCCTGTATCTGAGACAGTAATGACTAACATTGGTAACTCGTCATTGCTAACGGGTAACTGCTCAGCTGATACTTCCACCTTACCAGATTCAGTAAACTTAATAGCATTCTCAATTAAGTTATAAAGAATTTGTTGCAGCCGATTTTCGTCAGCATCGACCAAGGGCAGATCGGCAGGAATTGAGTTAATTAACTGCAAAGGTTTTTTCGCAATTAGAGAGTGGGAATGTCCAAGGACGAGATTGGCTATTTCTCGCATGCTGACTGGCTTAATTTGAAGTTCAAGATGTTTGTGTTTTAGCTTCGAAAAATCCAGGAGATCGTTGACTAAATTCCCTAGTCTTTTTCCACTAGATGCAATGATGGCAAGATTAGCGTTTGCTTTGGAGGGCAATTGTCCTGCAACACCATCCATCAGGGATTCAGCAATACTGATCATGCCATTGAGGGGGGTGCGGAGTTCTTGGGAGGTATTCGCTAAAAATTCGTTTTTCAGTTGATCGAGGTGCTGCAATTCAGTATTCTTGGCTTCTAGGGTGGCAAAGGACTCTTGCAATTGTCTTGCCATGTTATTAAATGCCTTAACCAAAACCCCAAGCTCATCGGAGCGCTCCTGGTTGACAATTTGGTCAAATTGTCCCTTCTCTAGAGCAATGGCTGCATCCTTCAGTTGGAGGATAGGCCGCACAACCCAACGGGATGTAACGATTCCGACTTCTGTTGCTAGTAACAATGCTACTAGGCATAAGGCAATAGTAGTGCGGGTATGGGCGTGGATTTGTTCGATGAAATCCGCTTCTGGCACCACTACCACAATCAACCAATCCAAGCCAAACTCATCTTGAAACGGCTGTATTTGTACAAATTTTCGTTTACCGTCAACAGCAAATTCCCATTGCTGTAAACGTTGAATTGGTTGTTTTTGATTCAGCTTGGTTGATAAATATTGAGCCGTAGTTTTAGTGAAAGCATTACTACTATCCGTTGCTTTAAATCGTTCGGCTCCGTAGTCTTGGTGAGTAGTGCGAAAAGGCTTCTCACCGGTAGAGGTTGCCACGAGCATTCCCGAACGTTCAATGATAAAAACTTGTCCAGTTTTGCCAACGTTTAGACTGCGTAAAAATTTGCCGATTTGTGATAAGTTTATATTAGTTAGGAGTACCCCCTGCAATTGATCCTGTTTGTCGTAAAACGGCATTGATGCACCGAGATAGGCAGTTACACCAGCAGTATTGGGGTAAATTTCACTCCAAGTTGAGCGACCAGCTTTGACAGCAGTTCTATACCATGGTCGAGTGCGCGGATCAAATTTAATACTGTCTAGGATTTCCTGACGCTTCTTGATGCAGTCACTCATGGGGATTTCCCCCAAAACCGCGCTACATCGCTCCCCAGATTCGTTAGTAGAATAGGAGTAAAAAATATGATTGCTAGCTTTGGTGGAGACTCTTAGTATCAGTGTACCATCATCTAATCGTTCTGCTCCTAGGTTGTCTTTATTCTCTAAGCCTAATCCAGTAAATGTCAGGGTATTAAATATCTGAAGCTGCCGCCAAAAGTAACGCTCTAATTGAGGAATATCTTGCAAATTCAATTGACCTAGATTGATGGCAGTGGCATTAATCTGATTAACTAGATGAGGAATGGTTAGGTAAGCATCCAAATTCTGCTCAACCCGAGCATTGACTTCTTCAAGCAGTTGAGTAGCAACATCATTAACCGCTCTCTTGCTGTTTCTATAGGACAGATATCCCACAAGTCCCACAGCTGCGAAGATTTGCAGGACAAATGGTATGACCAAGATCAGGCGAAGGGGAACTTTCCCAGAAACCTTGGAAACCCCTTGGGCTAAAGATTTGAATATCATTTGCTTGTGCCATCCTGCTTGACTGACAAATCGCATTTGAGTTACATTTACAGAGTTCCCAGAAATTTAGAAAAAGTAGCGTCAGCACCCTTGACTGAAGTAAGCAGGCTTAAAGTCCTTGATTTCCTGATGCCTGAATGCTTAGAAAGGACTTCATAAATCTTTATCTGGAGTATCCCTTGTTTTGTTACCAAATTATCGTGAGCGGAGTATAATAGAGTTATTTGGCCATTAACTCTAACCTTAGTTTTGGTTTGGGAGCATCAAAATGCTTACTTTAAAAGTGTTCTCAGTGGCTACAGTTGCCGTCCTATTAAGCAGTTGCTTAATACCTGAAAAAGCCTTGGCTAGTCGTCTTGATTTCACCACTGAAGCGATTGGGAGCTCAAGTCCTTCAAGAATACTAAATGCCAGTATTGGTCAAACCCTACAAAACGGCGATTTTACGATAGAAAGGACTGGGGGTAACACCACCCTTGGTAATGGAATTGATGAAGATACCAGTTGGAGCTTTGATTTTTCTGACTTGGGAACATCAATAAATGAGTTATCGCAAGCGAAACTAATTTTAGACCTGACACCAAACAACTCCCTGATTACTACCGATGTATTTGGGATCATAGGATTGGATACTATTATTATTGATCTGATCCGCAATCTCCCAGTACGAACTAAGCAATCGGTGTCTTTAAATTTACTGGAGTTTTACGACTCAGGAGAAATCGTGAACGTCTTTAATGCCAATAGTGGCAAGATTCCAGTATTTTATGGAGATGATGCCATTGTTTCTCGTGCTGAGCTGTCATTGTCTACAGGTGAAAGAATTCCCGAACCTACTGCTACCCTAGGTATTTTAGCTTTGGGGGCTTTAGGAATTAGTTCCGTATTGAAGCAGAAAGTCAAGCAGCAGAAACAAGCAAAGCAGTAATATCAATCAAGAATTATCACTAGTTAACCGGCAAAAATATATAGCAATTGTCTTTCCCATGAGGTACAAATAGATCCCCCTAAATCCCCCTTAAAAAGGGGGACTTTGAGCTTGAGAAGGGTACCTCATAAATGCAATAAACGCTATAACTAACACTATAACTAGTGTTTTGTTGACGGTTGATGATTGAATAGTTAACAGTGAACAGTTAACTTTCAATCGTCAACCATGCCCTTAAGGCCGTAGGCCACGCTGCGCGAACGGCCACGCTACGGGAACCACAAAAATTTCATCAACGTAGCAAAGCATTCCAAGTAGCAGGACCAACAATGCCATCAGGTTCTAGTTTGAACTTGCGCTGAGCGGCTTGAACTGCGGCTTTCGTAACCTCTCCAAATACCCCATCTACTGTGGCTTTTAAAAAACCAAGAGATTTCAGTCGCCTCTGCAATTGCTGGACTGCTGGACCACGCATACCTTGTCGGAGAATTGGTAAGG
>NZ_JAAHHZ010000336.1:0-5031 GCF_010672005.1 Moorena sp. SIO4A5
TAAGCAATTAGCTTATTGAGGGGTGTCCACGACTAATCAGTTACTTGCAAACATATCCTTGAATTATCCTCCATCATTATACTTTTAATCCTAAGTTTACAAACTTAGTCTGGTGAGTTACTCCATTCAATTCCTATTACTGCAAAATCCTGTTCAGAATAGTTATATTTTTTTATACTTAAGGCTTATCCTAACACGATGAATTCGACATCATGAAAAATAACTTAATTTACTCCCAGCTTAATGATACTCATCTATCGCCAAATCATAAGGCTACATCATTCTTGAAATTAGTGGTCTTTAGAATAGACAGCATCAATTTCGCGTTTCCGATTGAGTGTGTCAACAAAGTAATTAATTACACAACTGTTTATAGCAGTGGACTTAATGATATAGGCATTGCCCATATCGATGACCACGAAATTCCTATTATCGACTTGCATCGCCGGTTATTTAAATCTAGCAAAATCAGCACTTCTAACCCAGCACGTTTCCTGCTGATTGCTCAAAATACAATGGGTGAAGGATTTGGTATCCCTGTACTCAAAACACCGAATTTGATAGAGGTTTCCGTGAGTGATATTCGTACCCTACCAGAGTCTTTTCGTCAAGCTGATACCCTAGGAATTGCTAGTCATGTGGCAGTGATTCCCCAAGAAAATTTATCTTTGACAGTCTTTTTGCTAGATGTTAATCAATTCCTGCCTTGGGTTTCTCAAAGCGCGAAAAGGGGTTAAGCATTGAGCAATCAGCAATCAGCTATCTTTTCCCCTAGCTTTATGGCATGGGAATAGTCCTAGTCGAGGAGATTTCTGTTATACTTAAAATTAGGTAATAGCTATCTGCCAGAATAAGGGCTAGGGAGGGAGTACCGCACTCTATCCGTGCTTGGTGATCGTGGTATGGGAGAGCCTTTTTCTGGGAATTGTGCTAAGAAGTTGGTAGCATCAAAAACGCGCTTTGACCATAACCAAGTCAAAAAGCTTCGTTGGCAAAAAAACAACCAAGCAGAATCATCGGTCTTAGAAACTAGGACTGCTGGTGAGGGCAGGAATATAAGACCTGGGTTTGGGCAACTAAATTTAGGCAGTTGCTTGTGAATTCCGAATAGATTGCTGTAGCGTAAGCTCAGCCTATGGTAGTTCACAGGTTTAGCTTCCACCCACGCTTTTATCTACGATGCTTAGCAATATAAGGGTGAAGTAGAAGCAGTCGGAACAAGTATCCGACAAAACGCATCTAGAGATAAGATGTAGCATAGTAAGTGTTATCTCTGGCAGTAGGACTTATGGCGAGTCCCTCTGATGTGAAACAAAACGTTTCTATTGGGTCTAGCTCGCCGGTTCACCGATCAACCTGCCAAAATCCCCTAGCTTTAGCGATGGGGAGTCGTCAATTTCCAGCAGTACGACCTAAGAGTCTAGTCAACTGGTGCTGCTAAAGTTTAATATATGGTGTTTCCCAAAAAACTGATTAAGGGCGGCTCTAAAGTATCTAAAGTTATAGATTTACCTAAATATGGTGTACGCTCCATTCTGGCTAAAGGGGTGCAGATGGACTTCCAGTCAGGACAAAACCGTGTTCCAGTTCTCAAAGGAATAGACTGGGAAGTCAAACGTGGTGATATCCAACTTTTAATGGGACCGTCTGGCTCTGGCAAGACTACCCTTTTGTCAATATTGGCGGGATTACTGACCCCGACACTCGGAAAAGTCTATTTACTGGGTCAAGAAATTACTGGTATGTCTAGAACTAAGCTGGCAGAGTTTCGACGGGAACACATTGGCTTTATTTTCCAACACTTCAACCTATTTCCAGCTCTGACAGCAACAGAGAATGTGGAAGTTGTGCTAAACATTAAGGGAATTCAGGGGGTCAATGCTCGACAGCAGGCAAAAACGTTATTAGAGCAGGTTGGTTTAGAGGGGAAAGGACATCTTAGACCGAGTGACTTGTCAGGGGGACAGAAGCAACGGGTAGCGATCGCGCGGGCTTTAGCTAAAGAGCCACCCCTAATTATGGCAGATGAGCCAACAGCAGCCTTGGATTCTCATAGTGGTCATACAGTGATTGAGTTGCTGCGTCGTCTGGCTAAGGAAAAAGGTTGCACAGTGCTGATGGTAACTCACGATCCTCGTATTATCGATGTAGCTGACCAAGTGTCTTATATGGAAGATGGAATGTTGAAGGTTGATGGTTGATGGTTGAACGCCCACCCGTGGCCGTTCGCGCAGCGTGGCCTACGGCCTTAAGGCCAGGGTTGAACGCGCACGCGTGGCCAAAGGCCAGGGTTTATAGGTGACAGTTGATAGGTGAAAGTTGACGGGTGAGGGGTGAGTGTTAATGGTTCACCTTCAGCATCTTAGTTTTATTTGTACCTACCTAATTATGATGTGAATGGGCAATTTGCCAACACAACAAGTTACTGTTCACTCTAGGCATCATAATCATGTTCATGGTAGATTTCTGGCTAGGTATAGGGGTTTTGGGACTGGGTTCTATTCTTTGGGTAGAACTGGTGCGAGACTTCTATCACCTCCTGTCCCATCACTGGACACCCCTGTATCGCTTGCATGTGTGGCATCATCGGGTCTTCCGTCAGGATTTAACTGCTGTCAGTGATACCATTTATCGACAGGCGCACTGGCGTAATGATGTACCAGAAGCCTTGGTCATGCTAATATTAGGCTTGGTGCTATGGTGGTTGGCTTATACCTGGACACCAAATATGCATTGGGCAGCTTTGGCTGGTTCTGTGTACAGTATGGTATTTCTATTTGGTGCGATCGCTCGTGGCTATGGCATCAAGGGAGCCGATAAGTTGACTGATATGACCCACCTTCCGGGTCCATTCCTATATCCTCCTTCCCCTTGGATGGTAAATCGCAGCTACCATTGGCGACATCACTTTGATAACCAAAAGGCTTACTATGGCGGCACATTGACTTTAGTAGACAAACTGATGGGGACAGCACTATCGCTCCAAGGAAAAACTATTGCAGTGACGGGAGCATCGGGAACTCTGGGACAGTCACTGTTGTACCATCTCCAGCAACGGGGAGCAAAAGTGATTGCTCTGACCTCTAAAGAACAAACTGTTAGTTTAAGTGTCAATGGTGAAAGCTTGCCAGTAAAAACCTTGACTTGGCAAGTGAGTAAAGAGTCTGAACTAGCCCCACATTTGGAAAATGTGGATATTCTAATTCTCAATCACGGCATTAATGTTCATCAAGAACGGACAGCCGATGCGATCGCAAAATCCTACGAGGTCAACACATTATCAAGTTGGCGGTTGCTAGAGATGTTTTTATCCACGGTTCGGACGAACCAAGATATTGCTCGCAAGGAAGTTTGGGTTAATACTTCGGAAGCGGAAGTTAATCCAGCCTTTAGTCCTTTGTATGAACTGAGCAAACGTACCCTAGGAGACCTAGTTACCCTGCGTCGTCTAGATGCTCCTTGTGTAATACGTAAAGTAATCCTCGGACCATTTAAAAGTAATCTCAATCCAGTTGGGGTCATGTCAGGGGATTGGGTAGCCCAGCAAATCCTTAATCTAGCCACTCGTGATGTGCGTAACATCATTGTGACGATTAATCCTATAACCTATTTAGCGTTTCCAGTCAAGGAATTTTTTGTCAGCCTATACTATAGGCTGTTTAGTCGTTAGTCCTTAGCAACTTGCCTTAATTATTAGTTAGTAATTAGTAGCACTAATTACTAAGGGTGGCGTAGCCAAAGGTGACGTTGAATTTACGGCACCAAATGACTACAGAGCTAAAGTCTTCTGGATTAACATCAGCAGGGATACGGTACCGTTGAGTACCACTGACCTGCTGAAGACGACCAAGATTTTCATAATTTTCCTTACTGTAGGATTTGGGGACAGTTTGGCGGTGCAACAGCACCATTAAATCAGGTCCGTTATCGGTTTTAAAGGTTTCGTCAAACTTTAGGTAACGTTCTCCATTGTCTGTGACTAAACTTACCATGCCTTGAGTAGAATGGGCTGCTGTTACAAAATTTCCTGATCTACTTGTTGCCTGTGCCAGTGTTGCAGTTGGTTTAGCAGCTGGAGCACTGGACACATCAATCTTGGTTGTCGTAGAGGTAGAGGTAGAGGGTTTTGCCTGAACAGTACTCTGATTCCCAGGTACTCCTGCTACACAACCTACGCTTAAAAAGGCAGTAGCACCAAAGATGGCTAAATAGTGAAGTTTCATCAGATTATCTATCTCGTGGAAACATTACTCTATTTCCTATTATGTCTAGTCTTCGGTGGCATTAGCCTGAGTTTTGGTTAAAAAATTTAGTGGATACTTCTCAACTCTAGCTCAGAAAATATTTTATTCATTAAAATATCCCGCAATCGGCAAGTTAAGTGAATTTTAATATTTGCCTCAGGTTAGATTAATCTCTTATCAATATCATCTAGATTATTCCCATACTATCTTAGTAGTTTGATTGAGTTTAAACTAACAAGTTAGGATACAGCAATGGGTGTAATGGTGTTGCCCAATTCAAGGGGCAAATAATTGCTATAACCTTTATAATACCAAGCTTTAGAATACTAGCACGCTTTTTAATTTGCTATTACTTATTCCCTGCCCACAGCGCTATACCTGTTTTTAGACATGACAGTTCCCAAAGTGAGCTACTCAAACTCTAGGTGTTCTTCTAACAAACCAGTTTTTAGGTTACGAGCCGCAACGGTCGTGATGCTGATTCTAGTTAGTAGTTTTAGTGCGATCGCTCTAGCTTGGTTGACTGGTCAGGGGCAGATTATACAGCTATTTGCTCAGCTGCATGTCTGGCAAAGAAACCCACCGATGTGGCTGGAAGCACCAATAGTGACTCAGCACCACTACTTATTACTGCCAACAATTATCTTAATGGTAGTTGTCCTGGGGGTCACGAAACTCTCTCCCCGTCCTCGCACTTGGTCTAGAAATTTAGTGGTGGGGATTTTGCTAGCACTATTGGGACGATATCTGCTCTGGCGAATCTTCTCTACCCTCAATTTAGTGGATC
>NZ_JAAHHZ010000337.1:0-5020 GCF_010672005.1 Moorena sp. SIO4A5
TCTCACAATTTCCAATCATTAAGACAATCATCAAGACAATCATCAACCTTTGACACAGCTAAAACACTTAGCATCTGGTGGCAACAGGGTTTTTATCCAGAAGAAACGGATGCACTCCGGACAATCATCGACAAGTGGGAAAAAAACAGTGGGATTAAAGTTCAATTAGTCATCATACCTCAGAAGGATATTCTCAAAGAAATCGAGAGTGCGATCGCATCAGGTAACCCTCCTGACATTTTCTATGCAGGGGTAGCAGACTTGACCATTATTCCCCGTCTGGCATGGAATAACCAACTGGTAGATGTGTCTGATGTGATAGAGCCTCTGAAAAACTGGTACAGTGAAGGGGTTCTTGCCGGAGTCAATTATCAAAACAAAGTTGCTAAAAAACGTAGCTACTATGCTGTACCAATTATGCAATCAGCCATTCATATTCACTACTGGCAAGACATCCTGACCGAGATTGGTCAGACAAAGGGGGCAATTCCCAGAGATTGGCAGGGATTTTGGCGGTTTTGGCAGCAGGTTCAGGGACAGTTGCGTCAGAGCAGTTATCCCAATATGTATAGTATCGGCATGCCTATGTCCATGAGCTTAGATACCTACAACAATTTTGAGCAATTTCTAGAAGCCTATAATGTCAAACTAGTTGATAACAATGGCAAATTACGCTTAGACGACTCCCAAGTTAAGCAAGCCATTGAGGCTGCTCTCAGGAAATATACCAGTTTTTATATCAATAAGAATGTGCCACCGGATGCCGTAGATTGGGATAATACAGGCAACAATGTAACGTTACTCAGCCGCACTAGCCTGATGACGGTCAATCATACTCTCTCAGTTCCAGGTTCCCAACGACAAGATCCTGAAATTTACACCAAGCAACTTTCTACAGTTAAGTGGCCCAATAAACCTAGTGGGGAACTGATGAGATTCATCATAGAGATCAAACAGGTCATTCTCTTTAAAGCCTCCACAAAACAGGAGTATGCCAAGAATTTTCTCTCATATTTGGCACAACCGCAAAACTTACAAGCCTACACAGAAGGGTCTCAGGGTCGATACTTACCCGTGATGCCGAAACTGTTTGAAAAACCCTTTTGGAAAAATCCCAGTGATCCTCATATTTCTGTGGCGCTACAGCAGTTACAAAACACCCGACCAGCTTATCAAGTGTTAAACCCAGCTTATAGTGAAGTGGCTGCTCAAAACGTTTGGGGGGAAGTGATTAGAAAAATTGTGGTGGATAATTTGTCAATTAAGCAAGCAACTAATCGAGCTATTGATAAAATTAATAAAATTTTTTCTAATTGGTATAAACCTAGTTAGATTATTCGTTATCACAATAATTGTTATCGCATTCTTATTTTAATTTTGAAGATAAGATTGATATAAAAAGGGAACAGGTAACAGGGTCGATATATCGTAATTACGATGGAGTTTTTGGTGTTATGAGCAAGGGATATAGCGCCGCCCTGCATCCCTTAAAACCATCTTTATAGCATGCCTGTTGTCTGTTGCCTGTTGTCTGTTGCCTGTTGTCTGTTGCCTGTTGCCTGTTGCCTTAAAAAGATAAGCAATGTCACTCAAAGGTTGCTGATAATTGCTATAGTTATGAGTCAGGTGTTGCATTAAATTATATTATAGCACCTCAAGTAGCGTGGCCATAGGCCAATGCTGATAGCACCTCAAGTAGCGTGGCCATTCGCGTAGCGTGGCCATAGGCCAAGGCCAAGGCTGATAGCTCAGTCCCTACAAAGGATTGAGTTGACGCAAAAAGCTAAATTTTAGAGCTTATTATGATTGTTATGATCAAATTAACTCAAAAAACATTACTGTCAAAGCTGGTCAATTACTTTTCACTTTTATCAGTTGTTACGGTAACTATTGTAGCCATTACTGCTTATAGTTTAGCTAGAAAAGCTCTCAAACAATCTGTCTTTGATCGACTCAGTGTTGCTGTGTCTATCAAATCTGCTGAACTCAATCAATGGTTTAACAATCAGCGCCAAGATGTGCTGTTATCGGCTCAGTTACCAGAAATCCGAAGACAAGCCGAGGTCTTGCTGAGCAGCAAAAGGTCTCAAACCAGGTCAAGAGATTATCAAATCGCCTATAATAGCATTTCAGAATACCTGACTGATTTAGCTGCCATTAAGCCTAATCTACGAGAAATTTCCCTGCTCACAACTGGTGGGATTATCATTTTTTCAACTAACAAAACTTTGGAGGGCAACTATCAACCCCTTGGTGCGACTACTACTTACTTCACCCGAGATCAAACGGACATTAAGCCAACGTTTTATAGCTCTTCAAGAACAGGCAAAACAGCCATCACTTTTGCCACACCCGTCCTTAACCAATCCGGTAACCGTATAGGAGTGATTTCCATTACTCTCGATCTTCAAGAAGTTGATAACCTAATTCGAGACCGTACTGGCTTAGGTAAGAGTGGCGAAACCTATCTAGTCGGTCGATTGGAACGAAAAAATATATTCATCGCCTCAGGTCAGTTTGAGAATCAAAAATACTCTGACGGAGTTAGTAGTTTGGGTATTGATAACGCTACCCAAGGAAAAAATAGTGCTGGACTTTATCGAAATTACGATGGGATACCTGTTATCGGTGTGTATCACTGGTTGGAGAAACAGAACCTGGCGTTACTAGCTGAGATCTCTCAGCAAGAAGCTTTTGCTCCTGCTCGTCGGCTAGCTGGGAACATTGTGCTGATTGGATTGAGTTCTACTGGACTGCTCCTAGTAGGAGTTTATCTACTATCAAGCCAGATTACCAAACCGATTCGGGCAATCACAGAGGCAGCTATTCAGGTAGCTAGTGGCAATCTAAACCATAAAGCTCCTGTGTTGAGTGACGATGAAACTGGAGTGTTGGCTCAGTCATTTAACCAGATGGCACAGCAATTGCAGGATTCTTTTACGGCTCTAGAGAAAACGAATCAGGGTTTAGAAATCCGAGTGCAAGAACGTACTGTGGAATTAGGGAAAGCTAAAGAAGCTGCGGAAGTTGCTAACCAAGCTAAAAGCCAATTTTTAGCTAACATCAGCCATGAATTGCGCACTCCCCTCAATAGCATCTTAGGCTATGCCAGAATTCTCCAGCGCGATACAGCTAAAGTTGCTACCCAAAACGATGACGTGAAGGGCAGCACCCCAAGGAGCGATCGCAATTTAAGACAGCAGCAAATACAAGGTTTAAAAATTATAGAGCAAAGTGGAACCTATCTATTGACCCTAATTAACGATCTCTTAGACTTCTCTAAAATCGAAGCCCGTAAGATGGAACTCTACCCCCGTGAGGTTCATTTTCCAAGCTTCTTGGAAGGGGTAGTTGGTATTATCCGCATGGGAGCTAATGAAAAAAATATATTGTTTAACTATAAAACTCAAGGTAACCTACCCACAGGGGTTAAGTTAGATCAGAAAAGGTTACGACAGGTTTTACTCAATCTATTAGGTAATGCAGTTAAATTTACTGACCAAGGTAATGTCACATTTAATGTTGGAGTCATTGAGAAACAAAACTCTATTTTAGGAATATCGAAGTCTTCCAACACCAGGATTCAAGGGGGAGATTATAACATCCATTCTCGGACGATTCGCTTTGAGGTCATCGATACTGGCATAGGAATTAGTCCTCAACAGTTAGAGAAAATATTCCAACCCTTTGAACAAGTAGGGGATACCGAGCGTCGGATAGCTGGAGCGGGTTTAGGTTTAGCGATTAGTCAGCAAATCGTTAACTTGATGGGAAGTAAACTAAAGGTTAAAAGTCAATTGGGCAAAGGTTCAACATTTTGGTTTGATGTTACCTTACCTGTGATAGATATTGTTGCAAATGCTGAACCAGATATTGCTGTTAAAGGGTTGATTTATAAAGGAAAACGACGTAAATTGTTAGTGGTGGATGACATAACAGAAAATCGCTTGGTATTGCTAAATATGCTCAAACCTTTGGGTTTTGAAGTGGTATTAGCCCAGAATGCTCAGCAAGCATTGGAGCTGGCCAGGGTAATTGGACCTGATCTGATTTTAACGGATTTATTTATGCCTGTTAAAACTGGTTTCACGATGATTCCGGAATTACAACAGATCCCAGCAATGAAGAATGTACCAATTATTGCCTTCTCTGCTAACAACTGGGATGTTGTGCAGAAGGAAACTCAGAGACTTGGCTGTGATGCTTTTCTGCCAAAACCAGTTGACGAGCAGAAATTATTGGCATTATTGGAGAAGTATTTACAATTAGAGTGGGTTGATCAATAGCTGTCGTCAGCAGTCAGCAGTCAGCAGTCAGCAGTCAGCAGTCAGCAGTCAGCAGTCAGCAGTCAGCAGTCAGCAGTCAGCAGTCAGCTTAAAATAAACCTATACAGGCCTATAGCCAGGTTACGGGAACGGGAGAATTTAAGATTGAGAGATTAATGAGAATTGAAAGTCTGGGGATTTGCCCATCAAAGCTGTTCGCGTAGCACCTCAAGTAGCGCATTAGCTGATAGCTTACACTGTTTAGTTATCAATAAAATTACTTTTTTAACAGTAATAATGTAGTCAATATCAGCACTAAAATTGCTTCAGTTCCCAAAAGACCGTAGATGGTTTGTCTTTGCTCAGGGGTGGCGGCAAAATAATCGATAAATACTGTGTAAATAATAAACTGAGAGAGAATTCCCACTAAGCTGATGCGCATTTAAATTAGTTTTTCCCTGTTCCCTGTTCCCTGTTCCCTGTTCCCTTTGAGCAATTTAGGTATCCCAATCTAAATGCTGAACAGCTTAAACACAATCCAATGCCCCAAACTTTTCGTGCTCCTAGTCCAATCACGGCTACTGTATCGAGAATGCCATAGAAAACATCGCCAATTCTCCAGGTTAAGGGTGTTTCTAACCACGGCATTTCCCCAAAACCTGCTATATTACCAAAGTGGACAATCGCGCCATAGGCAAAGACAAAGGCGAGGATTCTTAAATAAATGCTCATCCAAGGGCGTTCTGTAGCTTGGA
>NZ_JAAHHZ010000338.1:0-5013 GCF_010672005.1 Moorena sp. SIO4A5
CCAAAGGTCTAGTGCTTGTTGGTAGAGGGGTTCGGCCTCTGAGTACCGACCCTGGTTATAGTACAGTCCTGCCAGGTTGTTGAGGCTGGTAGCGACATCCGGGTGGTTTTCTCCCAGCAGCTGTTTCAAAAGGTCTAGTGCTTGTTGGTAGAGGGGTTCGGCCTCTGAGTACCGACCCTGGTTATAGTACAGTCCTGCCAGGTTGTTGAGGCTGGTAGCGACATCCGGGTGGTTTTCTCCCAGCAGCTGTTTCCTCAGTTTTAGTGCTTGTTGGTAGAGGGGTTCGGCCTCTGAGTACCGACCCTGGTTATAGTACAGTAAAGCCAGGTTGTTGAGGCTGGTAGCGACATCCGGGTGGTTTTCTCCCAGCAGCTGTTTCCAAAGGTCTAGTGCTTGTTGGTAGAGGGGTTCGGCCTCTGAGTACCGACCCTGGTTATAGTACAGTCCTGCCAGGTTGTTGAGGCTGGTAGCGACATCCGGGTGGTTTTCTCCCAGCAGCTGTTTCCTCAGTTTTAGTGCTTGTTGGTAGAGGGGTTCGGCCTCTGAGTACCGACCCTGGTCTTTGTACAGTAAAGCCAGGTTGTTGAGGCTGGTAGCGACAGAAGGGTGGTTTTCTCCCAGCAGCTGTTTCCTCAGTTTTAGTGCTTGTTGGTAGAGGGGTTCGGCCTCTGAGTACCGACCCTGGTTATAGTACAGTCCTGCCAGGTTGTTGAGGCTGGTAGCGACAGAAGGGTGGTTTTCTCCCAGCAGCTGTTTCCTCAGTTTTAGTGCTTGTTGGTAGAGGGGTTCGGCCTCTGAGTACCGACCCTGGTTATAGTACAGTAAAGCCAGGTTGTTGAGGCTGGTAGCGACATCCGGGTGGTTTTCTCCCAGCAGCTGTTTCAAAAGGTCTAGTGCTTGTTGGTAGAGGGGTTCGGCCTCTGAGTACCGACCCTGGTTATAGTACAGTCCTGCCAGGTTGTTGAGGCTGGCTGCTACATGTGGGTGGTTTTCTCCCAGCAGCTGTTTCAAAAGGTCTAGTGCTTGTTGGTAGAGGGGTTCGGCCTCTGAGTACCGACCCTGGTTATAGTACAGTCCTGCCAGGTTGTTGAGGCTGGTAGCGACAGAAGGGTGGTTTTCTCCCAGCAGCTGTTTCCAAAGGTCTAGTGCTTGTTGGTAGAGGGGTTCGGCCTCTGAGTACCGACCCTGGTTATAGTACAGTCCTGCCAGGTTGTTGAGGCTGGTAGCGACAGAAGGGTGGTTTTCTCCCAGCAGCTGTTTCCTCAGTTTTAGTGCTTGTTGGTAGAGGGGTTCGGCCTCTGAGTACCGACCCTGGTTATCGTACAGTCCTGCCAGGTTGTTGAGGCTGGTAGCGACATCCGGGTGGTTTTCTCCCAGCAGCTGTTTCCAAAGGTCTAGTGCTTGTTGGTAGAGGGGTTCGGCCTCTGAGTACCGACCCTGGTTATAGTACAGTCCTGCCAGGTTGTTGAGGCTGGTAGCGACATCCGGGTGGTTTTCTCCCAGCAGCTGTTTCCAAAGGTCTAGTGCTTGTTGGTAGAGGGGTTCGGCCTCTGAGTACCGACCCTGGTCTTTGTACAGTCCTGCCAGGTTGTTGAGGCTGGTAGCGACATCCGGGTGGTTTTCTCCTAGACGGTGTTTGCTAACTTCCAAACATTGCTTTAACCAAGGCTCTGCCAGTTTGTATAATCCCTGACCCTCATAGAACCAACCTAGCTTGAGAAAGGGTACAATTAAATACTCATCCTCTAGCCATTGTTGTAGTTCTGTTGCTGCTTCTGCTACGTGTGGTATGGATGGTGCTATTCCGTCTACCTGCTCTTTTGTGGGATTGTAAGGGAGAGACTGTGCTTCTTGTGCCATTACCTTACAGAAACTCTGTTTGAGCTTTCCTGCTTCTGGCATCTGTTCGAGTTTACTGCGGAAATATTTACGTACTAATTGGTGAAATTGATAATCCCCTTCCTCAGTTTCACGAATTAAATTCAAGCCCAATAAACTGTCTTCTATTACATCTTCCCAATCTCTAACTCCTTGAGATTTGTTATTTTTTGAAGGAATCAGTGGTGAAATCAGGCGTGAGAATGTTGGAAACCAACGCTGTAGGATAGAGTCTTGAGTACTATTAGTTATAGATAAACACGTTTCCACTAGTGTCCACTTAATTGGAGCTAGGGCAAATAGGCTCAATAAACATCCTAACCACTGCCCTTGAAAATCTAACTCTTTCCAGCTCAACTCTAATGCTGCTTCTACTCCTCTTTGAGCTGTCATTTCCCCCGATGGCTCCAGTGTGTTTAGCTTTTGCTCCAATTCCTGTGCCATCCTGGCCAAGGTCCACCTAGATTTTCTCTTGAGGAAACGTCCTACTAACTCCAATCCCAGGGGTAGGTATCCTAAGTCTTTACAGAGTTGAGAGGCTGCTACTGGTTCTTTTTCCAGTCTTGACTCATCGATAAAATTTGCTAACAACTCCAAAGCTGCTTGCTCATCTAGCACCTCTAGACGTAATTGTTCAAAGGATTCTGATAGCCAATATTTACGTGTCGTTATTAGTACTTTGAAACGGGATTCTTGGGGTGGTAGATAACCTTCAATATCCTCGTAGTTTCTAACATCATCCAGAATGATCAGGACATCACCATCTAAAGGCGGCCACCGAGACCAACAAAAGTCTAACTGTTTTAGTAATTCCCAATCTTCAGGAGGATTAAGATTAAGCTGAGATTTAACAAAACTCAGCAATTGTAACCCAGGGTTGGATTCTTGTACCTGTATCCAACAAATACCAGCGGGATAGGTTGATTGCTGTTTCTGGCGTTGAGCATACTGTATGGCAAGTTCAGTTTTACCTACTCCAGCCATACCGCTAACCACAGCAGTGATAGCAATACGCTCCTTTTCTTGAAGCTGTTGGTGTAGGTCTTTTAGTTGTTTCTCCCGACCAACAAATTTGACTAAGCCACTGCGTACTCTAGCTAAATTATTAGGATTAGCAACTGGGATTTGGTTAACCTGCTCCCCAGGCGACTTCAGCTAATGTTGAGGAGGATTAGTGTAGTTGTTAAAGTTGAAGGTATTATTACTACCAGTTCCTTTAATAACTGGACCTTTATTTTCAGTGTTGTAATTTACCTCACCACCAGATACCTTGTTGTAATTTACCTCACCACCAGATACTTGCCAATTTTCCCCTTGCTCTTGGTTCAAATTATCGATTTCCCTTGCTAATGCTTCAATCTCCTCGGCAAATTGAGAATCAGCTGCCATCGCCTCTGGCAAATAGTCAGATACAACTTTTAGCTCAGTCTTTGACCCTGGTTCGGCACGTTGCAAAGCTACTTCAGCCCTCGGATTACCTCTTAACTTATTAATAATCTTCTCGCGCAGGAGCTTGGCTTTTTCTATGGCTGCCTCAGTAAACTTTTCTACTGTAGTTTCCGCAGCTTTGGTACCGATAAAGGCTAGGGCGGCAATGACTAGAGGTTCCATATCTGAGTAACTAGGGCAGATTAACTAGGGCTACGATGAGTACTACACCATTACTTATTTGTCTTCCGGATTAATTCTGATAAAATTAAAACGGTGCCCTGTGTCGGTTGGGCTAGTACATTTTTCGACGTTGCTGATTCTAAGTCAGGAAACATTATGGCCTTCGCCCCTCCTCCTAAAACCCCAACTTCTGCACCGCCCTCCGTTTAACCTCCTCACCCCGCCGGTCGTACTTAGCCGTAGTTACAGGGGAAGCATGGCCAGCTAACTTCTGGACGGTCACGATGTCAATCCCAGCATCCAGTAAATCAGAGCAGAAGGTCCTCCGAAAGTCATGGGGACTAAAGGATTCCACTCCAGCCTCTTTAGCCCGTTTTTGCAAAATCAACAACACGGCCTGGGGGGTCATAGTTCTGTACTGTATCTGCCCACCTTTGAATATTGGGCACAACAGCGCTCCTGGTTGGCGACCTCTGACACTCAACCAATCATTGACAAACGCGATTCGGCAAAGCCGACGCTACGCGAACGCACCTTCGGGTAAATAGACGGTCCTATCCTTCCCTCCCTTACCCTGGCGCACTTCCAATGCACCACTATCACCATCAAAATCCCGCACTTCCAGCTTTACCACCTCTGCCCGTCGCAGTCCTGTACCCCGTAGGATGCCAATTAGGGCTATATCCCTAACCCCTTGGTTGGTTGTATCCGAGGCACACACCTTAATGAGTGCTGTAATTTCTGCTTGAGTTAGTGCTCGACCTCTGGGTAAGGGATAATTCTTAATCCTGGGTAAATCCACCGCTGCCTCGTAATCTTCTGCATTCATCAGTTTTAACTTCTTTGCCACCGTTAATACTCCCCTGAGCGCTGCCATCTTTTTTTGAACCGTGGCCGGGGCATTGATTTCCAATAATGCTGCTTGAACGGCAGCGGTGTGCTGGTAAGTGAGGGCTGCCCAGTCAAGGGTGTCTGCATCGCATTCGTTGTTAGTGAGTAGGGATGCGATCATATCCAAAGCTTGCCTCATTGTTGGCTGCGACCCCGGACTCAAGCTGTTCAGATAGACCCGTGCTGGATGCCCAGTCAAGGGTAAAGCTGTGGTGAGAGAGAGTGATGTGGTAGTGAGGGTCACGCGCGATGTGCTTATCAGAAGTCCTCTCCTAATATCAAGTTCGGTTGAATACCCAGAATAAAAGTGTGGGGAGATGGGGAGATGGGGGAGATTTTTATTAAGGGTAATTATCCTGACATGATATAAGAAGTCATTATCACATGGAATAACCCACTTTTATCATCAAGCGCGAAAGGTCCTTAGGGAGAAGGTTTTAAACCGACTTGTTGCTCTTTAAGCATCACCATTCACCCCCAAAAATCACACCATTTCTAACGCAGCTCTGGTGATGTACTGGGAAAAAGCTTCAGTTGCATGGGCATCCCAGATATTCTTACCGCCAGGTTCCCAGTTTTGCTTGCTGTAACAGATATCTTCTTGACAGTCATAACAAACTGGAAATGAATTAT
>NZ_JAAHHZ010000339.1:0-4985 GCF_010672005.1 Moorena sp. SIO4A5
TGACCCTGCTGCAAACCCCTAATCAAATCTTGCAGTGGGAATTTCAAACCCTACCGGCTTCCAAGCCATCCCTACCATTGCGCATGCTCAAGTATTGGGTCAGACTCAAAGAAAAGTATGATTGTCCGATTGAGCAGGTGGTTATATTTCTGAAATCCACTCGCTCAGAAAAAGTTTATACTAACCAGTTGGTCGATACTAACACCAGTCATCGCTATCGAGTAATCAGACTGTGGGAGCAAGACCCTGAGCAATTTTTGGCCAATCCCGCCTTATTGCCCTTTGCAACTCTGGCATTCAGTGAGTCCCCGACAAGATTATTAGAGCAAGTGGCGGCAGCAGTAGATAGGATTGAAGAACCACTAGCTTTTACTAACATCTCCGCTTGTACCCAGTTACTAGCGGGTTTGCGGTTCCACCAAAGGTTGATCACAGAATTATTTCCGGAGGAAGTGATGCAAGAGTCTGTAATTTATCAGAAGATCATTCAAAAAGGACATAAACTTGGTTTACTCGAAGGAAAACTTGAAGGAAGGCAAGAGGAAGGGTACTCAATCGTTAGACGCCTGATCACCCGTCGGTTTGGTAGTGTTTCAGACCAGCTACTTGAGGGGATCCAAAAGCTTTCTGTTGCTCAATTGGAGGAGTTGAGCGAGGCGCTGTTGGATTTTGAGACAGTGACAGATATAGCTGTGTGGTTGGCATCCCATCAGCAATAAAAAAAGCGATGCTCTCAAAGAGCCCCTACGCGAAAGCGATTGGCCTATGGCCAGGCTAAAAGCGATTGACCTTGGCCAAAAGGCCACGCTACGCGAATGGTCACGCTACGCGATGAAGCTTCGCTTCCGCTAAAAGCGATCGCTTTTTTTGACCAAATCCGGTAAACTGGCCCAGGTACTGTTAACCATAGATAACTACCTTGGCTTACGATAATATCTGTAAATATCTCGCCGAAAACTACCCAGCTGATTTGATCAGGTGGCTTCATGATATTGAAGTTACTGAAATATCAGTCCTGAAAACTGAGTTAAATACCGAACCGATTCACGCCGATTCCTTGACCCTGCTGCAAACCCCTAACCAAATCCTGCAGTGGGAATTTCAAACCCTACCGGTTTCCAAGCCATCCCTACCATTGCGGATGCTAAAGTATTGGGTCAGACTCAAAGAAAAGTATAACTGTCCCATAGAGCAGGTGGTGATATTTCTGAAATCCACTAACTCAGAAAAAGCTTATACTAATCAGTTGGTCGATACTAACACCAGTCATTGCTATCGAGTAATCAGGATGTGGGAGCAAGACCCTGAGCTATTTTTGACCAATCCCGCCTTATTGCCCTTTGCGACTCTGGCATAAGCGTGAGTCTCCAACCAGATTATTAGAGCAAGTGGCAGCAGCAGTAGATAGGATTGAAGAACCACTAGCTTTTACTAACATATCCGCTTGTACCCAGTTACTAGCTGGTTTGCGGTTTGACCAAAGGTTGATCACAGAATTATTTCCGGAGGAAGTGATGCAAGAGTCTGTAATTTATCAGAAGATCATTCAAAAAGGACATAAACTTGGTTTACTTGAAGGAAAACTTGAAGGAAGGCAAGAGGAAGGGTACTCAATCGTTAGACGTCTGATCACCCGTCGGTTTGGGAGTGTTGAAAACCAGCTACTTGAGGGGATCCAAAAGCTTTCTGTGGCTCAATTGGAGGAGTTGAGCGAGGCGCTGTTGGATTTTGAGACAGTCACAGATTTGACAGTCTGGTTGGCATCCCATCAGCAATAAACAGGATGCGTGGAAATTAAGAATTAAGAATTAAGAATTGGGAATTAAGAATTGAGAATTAAGAATTAAGAATTGAGAATTGAGAATTAAGAATTGGGAATTGGGAATTAAGAATTGGGAATTGGGAATTGGGAATTAAGAATTGGGAATTGGGAATTAAGAATTGAGAATTGGGAATTCTGCCTTCTGCCTTCTGTCTTCTGCCTTCACCATTCTGCCTTCACCATTCTGCCTTCTTAATTCTTAATTCTTAATTCTACATTCTTAATTCTACATTCTTAATTCTACATTCTTAATTCTACATTCTTAATTCTACATTCTGACCAACAACCTTCAACTTGAAACAGACATTTGATACCGTCCCAAGGCCAACAACGGGAAATATTGTTGATAGAAGTGGTACTTCAAATAAAAATGACTGGGAAAACCTGTGCCTGTAAACTCGGTTTCATCCCAACTGCCATCGGGCTGTTGAGTTGACACTAAGTAGTTGACTCCCATCTCAATGGCATCCCTTGCCCAGTTGCCAGTAGCTTCTCCTGCTGCCATTAAACCAATTAAAGCCCAAGCGGTTTGAGATGCGGTACTGATTCCTAGTCCCTTAAGACTGGGATCATCGTAACTAAGACAGGTCTCACCCCAGCCACCATTGAGGTTTTGACATTTCACTAGCCAAGCCGCACCCCGTTCGATACTACGTTGGTGGGTGTGAGGCGCTATTTTAGATAAGGCGGAAAGAGCACTACTGGTGCCATAGATATAGTTAACCCCCCAACGACCAAACCAGCTGCCATCGGCTTCCTGTTCCTGAATCAAAAATGCGATCGCTTTCTCTAACTGCTGGGATTCTATGGATAAATTACACGAACCCAGCATTTCCAGGACCCGTGCGGTCACATCCGCTGTGTTAGGGTCAATCATCGCTTTCAGGTCAGCATAGGGCAGAGAATTGAGCCAGTGTTGATTATTATTAATATCAAACGCCGCCCAACCCCCTTGGTTACACTGCATTGATGCTATCCAAGCCAAGCCACGAGCTATGGCTGCCTGCTTTAGTTTCTGATTAGGCAGTTTCAAGCTATTCAAGGCCATAATCACCACTGGGGAATCATCTAAATCGGGATAGAAACGGTTTTGAAACTCAAAGGCCCATCCTCCTGGTTTCCCTTGGGGATTCTTGACCACCCAATCCCCATAGTCTAGTATTTGCTGCTGCAACAACCATTCTCCACCCCGAACTAAGGCTGGATGATCCGGTTCTAAACCAGATTCCACCATCGCTCGCAATACCCAAGCTGTATCCCAAACTGGGGAAACACAGGCTTGGACTCGGTAGCTGTCAGGGGTTTCAATGGCAAAGCGATCAATGGCTTCAAGTCCCCGTTGCACGACCGGATCCGCAAGATCATAGTTGAGACAACGCAACGCTAACAGGGAATTCAACATGGCTGGAATAATTCCCCCCCAGTCTCCTGTGGCTTCTTGCCTTTCCAAGACCCATTTTTCTGCTGCTGCCAGTCCCTGCTTCCGGAATGGAACTAAATTCAAGTCTTCTGCTAACTTAAATCCATCATCAAGCAATACAAATAAATCTGTCCAATCGGAATTGCGAGGTAGCTCAAACTTGGCGTGATCAGCTCCTTCGGTATATAACTCGTCTAGAGTGATGCTTGGCTGAATATCAAATACTGGCTTCTGGTCAAAGACAATTAATAAAGGAACTGTACTTCCCCTTGCCCAGCTAGACATTTCATAGATCGTAAAGGGAAACCATTGCGGAAACAACATTATCCAGGGGGGAATCGAGGGAATCCCGCGCCAGCTATAGCAGCCAATCAAGGCTAAATGAAATTTGGTGAAAATCCGGGTTTTGCTGATGCCACCTCGTCTGAGAATAAAATCCCTGGCTCGGACCAAAGCTGAGTCGCTGGCGGGTACCCCCAAAAGGCGAAGTGCCATATAAGCTTCCACCGAACAACTCAAATGCCCACCATCGCCATAGAAAAGTTCCCAGCCACCATGTTTCCGCTGTTGAGAACGCAGATAGGCTTCCGCTTTATGTAAAGGTCGTTCTTTGTCAGTTCCCCAAATTTTATGGAGTAGGATAATTTCCGCCGTTATGGTGACATTAGATTCTAGTTCTGCCCACCAGTAACCATCGGGATATTGCTGAGCGAGTAGATAGCTTTGGCTATTTGCGATCGCTTCTGTAACCCCTGAGTTTACAATCCTGTCTTGGGTTTGCATGTTTTACCGTTCTACTTCACACACCAGATTCAAAGGTGCGCGCACCTTTGGTTACGTTATTTTGCTACTTGTAGTGGAGAATTAGCAATAGGTATCAATACAAATGGATACAATCGGATTAGCAATCACTGTTCTATCCTTAGGGATTTGGATCGGATTACTAGCATTTCGGGGTCAGTTTTGGCGAGCAGATCAACGGCTGGTTATAGAGAAATTCTCTACCAGGTCTGTAGGTCAAGGGGAATCCTTACCCAGGGTTTGTGCTGTAATTCCAGCTCGTAATGAAGCTGAGTTGCTCCCCACGACATTGCGATCGCTTCTGGCTCAAGACTACCCTGGCTGCTTGAAGGTGATTGTAGTCGATGACCAAAGCACTGATCAAACCTGCACCATTGCTCAAGCCCTTGCCCAGGAAAGCAACGAATCCTCCGAACGATTCCAACTAGAGGTATTATCCGGTCAAGAGCTACCCCCTGGCTGGACTGGTAAACTCTGGGCCTTAGAACAAGGGATTCGTCATGGGCAGCAGCAAACCCCAGCCCCAGATTATTTTTTATTTACCGATGCTGATATTGAGCATGATCCAGCCAATCTCCGTCAACTGGTAACCAAAGCCGAGATGGAACACTTGGATCTAGTTTCCCTAATGGTGTTGCTCAGATGCCAAGACTTTTGGGAGCGACTACTTATTCCTGCTTTTGTGTTCTTCTTTCAAAAACTGTATCCCTTTGCTTGGGTCAATAACCCCACAAAATCTACTGCGGCTGCGGCTGGAGGATGTATTTTAATTCCCCATCAAGCCTTAAAGCGCATCGGTGGGATTGAGGTGGTGCGTCAAGCATTAATCGATGATTGCGCCCTAGCTCAAGCAGTTAAATCTAGTAATACAGCAAGTTTCGCCCCCCTAGCCCCCCAGCGAGCAATCCCTCGCTGGGGGGTACAAAACTCTCAAAGTCCCCC
>NZ_JAAHHZ010000034.1:0-68705 GCF_010672005.1 Moorena sp. SIO4A5
GCTGTGTTCTTAAGCGTTTTGGGTAATCCTAAATTATGGCAACTCTATACGTCAATCCAGCTACTGGAAGTGATAGCGCTGATGGTAGCGAATCTACGCCCTTTAAAACTATTACCAAAGCCTTCGAGTCAGCTGGTTCAGGTGACGAGATTCAACTAAAACCTGGTACTTATAATACAGCCAGTGGTGAAACCTTTCCGCTGAAAGCTCCCTCCGGTGTACAAATTATAGGTGATGAAGCAAACAAAGGCAAGGACATCTTAATTGAAGGCAATGGGTTGTTCAACACCCGTTTCGGTGGTGGTCAAAACGTGACCCTTATCCTAGCTAAGGATACCGAACTCAGGGGAGTAACAATGACCAATCGGGAGCGCCGAGGCACTGGTGCCTGGATTGAGTCTGGTAGTCCTGTTGTTGCTAATTGTACCTTCAAAGAGTGCAATCGTGAAGGGGTTAATGTGACAGGTGAGGCCACACCAGAAGTTAAAGATAATAATTTCATTGGTAGTGGTATAGAGGGTCAAGGGATATCGATTACCAGGGATGCCAAAGGGAACATCCAAGGGAATACCTGTAAAAAAATGGGTAATGGCATTGCTGTTGATAGTAATGCAGCGCCAAGGCTGGTCGAGAACCAAACCTCTGAAAACATCTTTGGGATAGTGGTTTCTGGGGACGCTCGACCGATACTGCGTAAGAATCGGATGGAAAACAACGACAGATTTGGTCTGTCAGTTTCGGGCAAGGGTTTGCCAGATTTGGGAACCACAGGAGACCCAGGGGAAAACGTACTGCGTAACAACGGTGAGTTTGATTTAAAAAATTACACCACGGTTAAGCTGATTTCAGTGGGCAATTTTTTAGTTGCCTCAAAAGTCAGTGGTCCGGTTCAAATTGATGACGCGATCACTAAGGTGCCTGATGATACCGATAAAGACACTGATACCGATAAAGACACTGATACCGATAAAGACACTGATACCGATAAAGACACTGATACCGATAAAGACACTGATACCGATAAAGACACTGATACCGATAAAGACACTGATGGAGAAAAGAAAAAGTTAACCGATATTGCCGGTCATTGGGCAGAGGATTTCATCAAGGGATTGTACAGTAAAGGATACATTAGTGGCTTCCCTGATGGCACCTTTCAGCCAGAAAAAACAATGACCCGTGCTGAATATGCGGCCTTGTTGGTCAACGCTTTCAATCCTTCAGCTGAAAGGGATGCCAAGGATTTCAGTGATGTTGCTTCCAATTATTGGGCTTACGAAAAGATTAAACAAGCCTATCGTGGTGGATTCCTGTCTGGCTACCCTGGGGGGACATTCAAACCCGCAGACAAGGTCCAACGTGCCCAAATAATTGTTTCACTAGTGAATGGGTTAGACTTAACGGCTGCTAGTCCCAATGCCTTACAAGCCTATGATGACAGCGGTTCCATTCCTACCTACGCCATTGAGGCTGTCAAAACCGCAACCAAAAAAGAAATTATCGTAAATCACAGCAATCTCAGGCAACTCAACCCCACTCGCAATGCTACCCGTGCTGAAGTAGCTGCGATGGTTTATCAAGCCTTGGTGGATGCTGGAACAGTCAGCGCCATTACTAATCAATATATTGTCAAATTTGACGACGACGGGATACCCACATTCGCAGACATTCAAAACCACTGGGCGAAAGAGTTTATTCAAGGATTGTTGGCAGAAGGTATGATTTCAGGTGTTGACAACAGTAACTTTAAACCTAACGATAAGATCAACCGTGCTCAATATGCTGCCTTGATTAGCAAAGCCTTCAACCCTGCACCGAAAGCGGAAAGGCCAGCCAAGCAATTCAAAGATGTCAGTGATAAGTCTTGGGCTAAGGATGCAATTCAAAAAGCCTATCGCGGTGGATTCCTCTCTGGTTACGCTAATGGCAACTTCGGACAAGCCGATAATGTCAAGCGAGCGGATGTGATTGTTTCCTTAGTAAATGGTTTGGGTTTAAAAGAATCGGATCCTAATGCTTTGGATCTCTATGATGACAAAGGAGATATTCCCAGCTATGCCACAGATCAAGTAATAACCGCTACTAAAAAACTGATTGTGGTCAATTCCCCTGACCAGAGGAAACTCAATCCAGTGCGTGAGGCCACTCGTGGTGAGGTAGCTGCGATGGTTTATCAGGCTTTGCTGGATCAGGGCACACTAACCGCTGCTGTGAATAGTGAGTACATTGTGGTTGGTTGATTTATAGTTTCGATCTCACGGGAGTTAGATCAACTAAATCTTTCTGAAAACATCAGTAGCCTGCTGAGTGCAGGCTTTTTTTTGTATAGCGCCATAGCTGTAAGCGATTGACCGTAGGTCACGCTACGCGATGGTCCAATGGAGCCGCTACGCGAACGCATTTCGATTTAGCTATCAGCTATCAGCTAAAGGCTGACGGCTGAATGCTTATGACGGCTGAATGCTTATGACGGCTGAATGCTTACCAGAGAACAGGGAACAATGATTTTCCAAGAACCGATCAGAGGTACAAATCATGCATAACAATCGTAGAGCGATGCTCTTAAGGCCAAAGGCCACGCGGGGCGCGTTCAGAGCCGCTACGCGATCGCTTACAGTCAATTTTATTCCCCCTACTCCCTACTCCCTACTCCCTACTCCCTAAAACCTAGGAATAAAGTACCTCACAGAAATTTAGAACTGCTATAGTTCACATCACTATCAATTCAGCAATGCGCTTGAGAATCCTAAGCACATTATACCAGTCATTGCCACGATAGAGGGTAAACTCATCGGAAAGAGCATACATCGGTCTACCGGATTTGGTTAGTTTCAAAAACCGGAAATTAGTACCATTAGTCACCAAGCCAAAACTAGGGCGCAACTGATTAGGATTAGCCATCATGTAGGTCAATGCCTGAGGAATTGCTGACTTGAGAGAGAATCCAGCTTGTTTTGACTCAATCACTAATACCCAAAACTGGTCTTGTAGCACCAGCACATCAATACGCCCTCGCAGGATTTCGTGCTCCTCAACAGCGGAAATCTCTATTGCAGCCTCTGTCTTGAGGTGAAAGGGAGAACCATAAAAGCCCGCTAGTCCTAACAAGGGAGACAGCACTACCATTTTGACAATGTCTTCCACCATCGGATACTGTTCCAGGTATAGTATTTGAGCCTTAATTTGCTCTAAGGACTGCCGTTCAGTGTCGGTAAGTTCTGATAACTCCTCCTGCCACTCTCGGAAAAATTGGTCATCCTCGGCTGAAGTCAGGTCAAATTTGACCTTCACATCATGCAAGCTAAGTTCTGTTGCTGGAATCGTCTTCACCATCTCGATTGAGCCAAGGTCTGTCTTAACTTCTCGGGAAAACTATGATCGCCGACCGCGAAAGCTAGTTAGGGCTTACCACTAGTTTGTCAGTTAGACTTCCCATAGCTCCAGGCTCGACCTACTAATGCGATCGCTAAAATAACCGTTGGAGCCAGTACACCAATCAACCCATTAACGGATGTAGCGGGAATGGGTAAACTGGGAGCAACGTATTTAATAATAACAGCTATTATCGTGGAGAGGATGACGAGTTTGATAATGAAGCTGAGCTGATTATCCATGTTGCCATTGCCCTATTGCTATTACTATATTTTCATTGGTGGATAACAACTAAGAAATGTCATGATAAGAGGTAAAACTACCAAATCATGGGGTTTGAGGGATTATCAAGGCAAGCTACGGATGAAACAGCATGTGAAAAACACTAAATCTACCGAAAATCAAGATATTCAGCGCCTACAGCTATTTATTTACCTTGTCCCCATCTTTGGCTTGTTTCCAGCACTGTGGACAGTGTACCACTCTCAGGGAACCAGAGAGGAAAAAACCGTCAGTCGCTTGTCGGTCACCTTGGCCTTTGGTTGGTTGCTAGGGTACAGTTTATTATCAGCAGGAGCACAATTGTCGGAATTTTGGACATTACGCTTGCTGTTTCTCAATGCTATGCTGACATCTGGCTATTTTCTGGTCAGTTTCGCTGTGATGGTGCGCTTATGGCAGCGCCAGTCACCACGCTTGCCTGGGATTAGCCGGATCTCTGAAGGAATCCTGGGCAAGTATTTGTCCTAGTTTAGGGGTTTACTAAAAGAAATAATGTACTCTAATGATGGTTTTGACTGAAGGATTGGGCAAGGTTGATCGAAAATTTACCTGATCAGGCAGCAACCTGTTATAAAACCTGCTATAGAGTATTAATACTAAACCTTAAGATGGAAGATCCAGGTCAACCATGTGAAACCGGTCAGGAGTGAATAGTCTTCTTCTGTCAATACCATCCCTATTGCCTGTGTGTGAGGAAGCCCAGTGCCAGTTCAAAGAACTTATCGAAAACGCCGTGTAGTGAGAAGACCTACTCGCCCCGTTCGCAGAAAAAAGGTAAAAGTCAAGCGAGGGAATTTGCTCTGGCTTTGGCTAGGTTTTACCGCAGTGGCAATGTCATCTGCGGCAGCAGGTGCAATGCTAGCTGTATCCCTGGCAAGTACCCCTTTGCTGCAAAGTGAACTGACTCCGGACGAGAAATCTGTATTTAACCAAGAGGAAACCATCTCCAGCAACACCATGCACTTGCCGGAGTTGACTCGACCAGTTAATATCTTATTTCTTGGTATCAAAGTCCTAACCTCTGATCTAGATAAACCCCCAGAAGTAGACCTGGGATACCACGCTCTGGTCAATTCCTTAGAGGGTTTGTCAGATACCATGCTCCTGCTACGGTTTGACCCAGACGGGGAAAAAGTCAAAGTTCTTTCCATGCCTCGTGATACTAAAACTCGTATTGAGAAACATGGTAACATTAAGCTCAATGCTGCCAATTATTTCGGTGGACCTGCACTCACAGCGAAGGCGGTCAGTGATCTTCTCGATGATGTGGCCATTGACCGTTATATCCGAGTAAACGTTCAGGGTGTGGAAAAACTGGTGGATGCCTTGGGAGGAGTTACGGTCTATATTCCCAAGGACATGAAGTACACTGACCACTCTCAACACCTTTATATCAACCTCAAAAAAGGTAGACAGCACCTGAATGGTGAGAAGGCGATGCAGTTCCTGCGGTTTCGCTATGACAAATATGGGGATATAGGTCGAGTTCAGCGGCAACAAATGCTGATGAGGGCATTGGTAGAACAGGCACTAAAACCTAGCACTATCGCACGAATCCCACAAATACTCTCAGTTATTCAGTCCCACATTGACACCAACTTAAGTATAGAAGAGCTAGTGGCATTAGGGGGTTTTGCCACCAAGACGAAACGAGCCAATGTCCAAATGCTAATGCTGCCTGGTCGGTTTAGCAACGATGGCAAGAAACAAGCCAGTTACTGGTTGCCAAACCACCGCCGCATCCAGGAGATGGTGGCTCAGCACTTTGGTCAAGGCTATGGCTACTACTCCAATGCCAACTCCACATCCCTGCGGATTGCGATTCAATACACTACAGATTCTTCTCAAGTCGCTAAGGCTATGCTCCGCAACCTCAACCGAGGTGGCTACCAGAATGTTCGTATTGATCAGAAATTGTCTAGGGAACCATTGCGCACCACTCGCATTATTGCCCAACAGGGAGACGATGAAAGTGCTGGCACTATCCGTAACTATTTGGGATTTGGGGAAGTGCGGGTAGAAAGCACTGGCGCTCTTTCCTCAGATATTACTATTCAGTTGGGTCAAGACTGGCTACAGAAACTGGATTCTCAAGAAAAAGATAGGTTTTCCAGCTTCTAGCAAGGCTAATTATAGGGCTAGTGGACAGTTAATCCTACTTATAATAACTCGACAAAAGCCTTAACTTGCAAATCAATGCCAGTAATGGCAGTGCCGACAACAACCGCATAGGCTCCCAATTCTAGAGCAGTTTGAGCCATCTTGGGGGTGGCAATACCTCCTTCGCAAATGGCTGGGATATCTAAATGCTTCACCAACTGGCTGAGTAGGCCAAAGCCGGGAGGAGAGAGATGGCTGGTTTGAGCAGTGTAACCATAGAGGGTGGTACCAACTAAATCCACGCCAGCGGCTTGTGCTGCGATCGCACTCTCAAGGGTATCCACATCTGCCATCACCGGTTTACCCAGTGTATCGTGAATCTGCTTAATTAAACCTTGAACTGTTTCCCCTCCAGGACGTTCCCGTAAGGTGGCATCAATGGCAATAATATCAGCACCAGCGGATGCGATCGCTTTGGCATGGTGAAACTGGGGAGTAATATAAACCTCAGACTCCGGTAACTGTTGCTTCCACAAGCCAATAATTGGAGCAGTGGGACATTGACTACGGACAGCTGCCACATGGTCAGGTGTATCAATACGCACACCCGATGCCCCCTGATTTATCGAAGCTTGTGCCATAGCGGCAATCACTAGGGGGTGGTGCAGGGGTGAGTCACGGGGTGCCTGACAAGAAACAATTAGACTATGACGAATTGAATTGAGATAATTAGCTGCCATGTTGTTGGTGGTTACAGTAAGTGATGATCGATATATAGAGGTTTCACAGCATTTATAAAATAGGTAAGCTACAGAAGTTTTGGATTTTAGGGAATCGGGAATCGGGAATCGGGAATCGGGAATCGGGAATCGGGAATCGGGAATCGGGAATCGGGGAAAAATTATGTGTAGCTCATAAATCTAATAACCGTTATATAGTAATTGGTTTAAGCACTGGGTTTATTGTATTATATTACCTCCAGATAATTACCCTTAATAAAAATATTACCATCTCCCGATCTCCCTATTTACCCATCTCTCCATCTACCAGCGCCACGGACTATTACGGAGATCTGCTTGGTAGTTGTATGTGTTTTGTTTTGACTTTATCGCTTTTTAAAATCAGGTCATTTTAAGGGTAATTATCATGTCATTGAGTCTAATTTTATGCTGAATTTCAGTCTTTATATTTCCAGTTATAGCTGATTAATCAAGCTTTGTTGCCCAAGCAGAATTTCCACCAGTTTTTCGTTGATAAACTGGCGCGATTCCTCAGCCAAAAGACGTAGAGTGGCTTTACTCATCAATGGCTACTTTAAATTTTATGCTTTTGTCAACCCCTATACCTAAATCCTTACACTATATTTATCTACAATCAAGATTTATTGGCTTGACAAGATATTGATTTATTGTGCGTCTGTAAGCATTCAGCCGTCAGCTATCAGCGTGTCGCGTATCAGCTAATGGGCTACGCCCACGCTACACCGAACAGCTAAAGGTCTGTGGCCACGCTACACCGAACAGTTTATGCCCATAGCTTAGGCTACTAATGGTGCTTGTGAATAAAATAAGCTGACGGCTGACGGCTGATAGCTGAATGCTTACGTGCGTATCTATCCAGATAATCTTTAATTAAAGAATTAAAGATTCTGTAAAAATTTTTTTTTTTTGCGGTAGATATACGAAATCCAGCTATCTTAAAATTAGCGGCAATTAGCAGTAATTTTTAATCTTGACTATGGGGAAGTTACGGAAAAAATATGTAGCTAAAATAAATAATTAATCGCTCTTATAGCCCGTTTTAAAAATTATTTACTGGCGATAAATGAGGGAATTACTTGAGGAATTACTTTAGACGAAAACCTCTGAATCTTGGGGATAACTAAAGTAAACTACCCGCATTTACCAAACCATGTAGCTACTTTTCAAACACCTTCTTAGAACAGATAGAGTATTTTACTGCATCTACCACATTAGCGGTTGGGATGCAATCTTAACCTAAGTACTAACCTTATGAAAAATCATTTATCTAACTTAAAAGTGGTTAGAAATCTCAAGCCTCGTCAGCTTGGTCTAGCAGTAACCACTTTCGCTGCCCTAGGATTTACCATGTCTGTGCCTGCTGCAGCAGGAGAATTTCGCACCATTAACGGATTTGGTAACAACCTAAATGATGCCACATTGGGTCAAGCGGAAACAGAACTGCTTCGCCTTCTAACTCCTGCTTACGAGGATGGCTTCAATGCACCAAGAATAACCGGTAGCACCGGCAATCTTCTGCCTAACCCCCGTGACATTAGTAATACGATTGTGCCCCAGAAGGAATTAGTACCTAATTTCCTGAACGCCAGTGACTGGATCTGGCAGTGGGGGCAGTTCATAGATCACGACTTGGATTTGAATGAGGGAGGCTTAGATCGCTCACCAGAAGATTTCACCCCCATCCCAATTAACCCTATTGACATTGCTACTGGTCTTCCGGATCCACTCGCGCCATTGATACCCTTGATCAGGGTTCCTGCAGCTCCAGGCACTGGCACTGGACCTGGCAATCCGCGCCAGCAGATCAACCAGCTAACTTCTTTTATTGATGGTTCACAGGTCTACGGATCTGATTCAGTGCGGGCGGAATTTTTGCGTACTAATGACGGTAGTGGAAAGCTCAAGAGCCAGAGTATCAATGGCCAAGAGCTACTGCCTTTCAACACTGGCGGATTTCCTAATGCCAACACTACCCCTCCTATATCAGGAGAAGAGTTGTTCATCGCTGGCGATGTTCGTGCCAACGAACAAATTGGCTTAACCGCAGCTCACACTTTGTTCGTACGGGAGCACAATCGTCTGGCTGAAGAACTTGCTGAAAAAATTGACGCTGGCGACCCGGTCATTTTGGAGAAGTTACATCAGTCAGGACTTGATCAAGGCGACTTTATCTACGAATCAGTCCGTAAGGTCGTTGGTGCTCAGATTCAGGTAATCACATACAATGAATTCCTACCGCTGCTCATGGGGGATAGCCTTTTGGAGGATTACTCTGGCTACGATCCCACAGTTGACCCACGTATCAGTGTGGAATTTGCCAATGCTAACTTCCGCGTTGGCCACACTCTTCTCTCCCCAGAGCTTCAGCGCATTAACAATAACGGCACTTCCCTCGGAAGTATCTCCCTTGCCGATGCCTTCTTCAATCCCCAAGAAGTGATTGATAATGGCGTCGATTCACTGTTTTTAGGTTTAGCTTCCCAGGTGGCTCAAGAGGTTGACAATCAGATAGTGGACGAGGTGCGGAACTTCCTTGCCCCGATTGCCACCGGTGGCTTTGACCTTGCTTCAATCAATATTGCGCGGGCAAGGGAAGTTGGCCTTCCCGGCTACAATCAGGCTCGTGTGGAACTCGGTCTGGATCCGGTCACTGCCTTCTTGACCACCGATACCGAACTTGGCATTACTTCTAACCCAGAAGTAGCAGCTCTATTTGAAAAAATCTACGAGTCTGTAGAGGATGTGGATTTCTGGATTGGAGGAATATCTGAGGACTCCTTCAACGGTGGCTTGGTCGGTGAACTATTCAATACGGTCATCTCAGACCAGTTCAGGCGGGCACGGGATGGTGACCGGTTCTTTTTCCTCAACGATCTTGAGCATCTGCTGGCCTTGGCTCCAGATCTAGAAAGCACTCGCCTCTCGGACATTATTCGCCGAAACTCAACGATTACCAACATCCAGGCTAATGCTTTCGTTGTCCCAGAAGACGTGCCCGAACCTAGCACGATCATTGGCTTAGTTACACTCCTAGGTTTAGCAGCTATAGGGCAGCGCTCAGGAAATAGGAAATAGGGAATAGGGAATAGGAAAACAGAGGGGTCTGATCAGGGTAGGTTTTTAACAAAAAGGTGAGTGTGGGGTCTAGGGGGTGGGGAGTGGGGAAAATAGAAGGGAATTCCGAGTTACCCGAGCAAAAACGTTCCTTCCGCAACCTGATTAAACCGTGCCTTCTTGATGCAAAGCGCGAGTGGGGAAAACCCCCGTCAGGCCACTGGATCGCTACCAACGTTTCAAGCTCCTGATGTTTACCAACACCCTATACCCCACACCCCACACTCAGTAAGGCGCTCAATGCTATTTGTCACCCCGTCATCTCCCTATCCCCCCACAGGGCAAACGCATCTTATTTTTGTACATGCTGGCGGGGCAAGGATTTCAGATATCGAGTGCTGTTTTTAATCAGTTGGTAAAATCCTTACTGGATAAGGGTTTTGGAATTTAGATGGGTTTGCCCTGTATCCCCCCAGGGTAAGCTCATCTAATTTGGTATAAAATGTACTTGACACAAACTATAGTGTATTTTATAATAATCCATCGAAGTCAATCAAGGGGGGTAAAATTCAAGCTACAATCCTTACCGGGTAATAGTTCCAGCCTATCAGTTACAAAAAGATAGATGGTGTTTTGAGCACGACCATAGAGGTAGTTATAAGGGTTTGAGCTTCCATAACATCATTCGTAGGGTCAACTTGGAAGTTGATCTTCCCTGAGATAATTGGCATCAAAGCCTTAAACTATCTTTAATATAGCGCATAGTCTGCCATCTTTGGAATAAAACGACTCGTGAAGTTCAATTTTATCTAACTTCTATGTTAGGGGATTAGTAAGTTCTTTGTTGTGCTATTCGTCAACATTGGGGTATTGAGGATCAACTCCATTGGAGTTTAGATACTATTTGGAATGAAGATCAATGTCAGATCCTTTCCTTTCATAGTCCTCGGAATTTTGCTCTACAAGGAGCGGGCGGATAGCACTTAATGCTCTTAATCAGGAGAAAACCTTCAATAGCAGTCAACACCTTAAAAGCAAACAGGCTCTTATGAGCAATGATTATATCATGACTGTTATCAGTGTTAACTTATAAGATTTTGAAACAGCCCTGTTTAGTAAGGGGGGAAGGCAGGGTAAGCGCAAGAATCAATAAGCCTAGGCTTATTGATAAAAAAACCGCGCCATTCTCAACAAATTAATTCTATTGCGAGTACAGTTCTACGAGATTATAGGGGTTTCGAGCCACGATCAACCGATATCCACCCAATGCACATTATGGGCCTTTTTTTCTTGCGCTTACCCTGGGGGGGAAGGGAGCACCGGAGCACCGGAGCACCGCAACAGGGCACAGGGCACAGGAAAAAAATCCTGTGTCCCTCATTAGAGTGGAAAAAGCTATAATTATCTACAATCAAGACGTAAGCATTCAGCTATTAGCTATTAGCTTATGGGTTAGGTTCGATGCCTCGAAGCCTGAGCCACAGTACTTTTGAATAAAATAAGCTGAGGTTAAGTCACAGGCTGGAAGCCTGAGCCACAGTACTTTTGAATAAAATAAGCTGACCACTGACAGCTGACAGCTTACTGGTATTGAAAATTTCCTGCATAATCCTTGGTAGTTCCCCCGATAAGTTTATAGATACTCAGAAATCAGCTATTGGCACTAAGCATTCAGCCGCTAGTGCCTTAGCTACTGAATGCTTGCATCAAGACTTATTAGTTTAACAAGATCTTGATTGTTTTGCCGTGTTTATCCTGACATTTTTTCATTAAATAATTAAAGTTTCTATAAAGTTTTTTTATTTTTTGGTCGCAGATAACTGTATTTCAGATATCTTTAATGTAGGAGGACATAGCAGTAATCTTTGATCTTGAATATGGGGTAATTACGGAATCAATAATTTCTGTAGCTAAAAGAAATACGTAGAAATACGTAATCTTTCTTATAGCACGTTTGGAAAATTATTTACTGGCGCGAAATGAGGGAATTACTTCAAGTTTTTATTTATATAAAAACTCGTAAAGTAAAACCATTTAATATTGGGGATAACTAAAGTAAACTACCCGCATTTACCAAACCATGTAGCTACTTTTAAAACACCTTCTTAGAAGAGATAGAGTATTGTAAGCATTCAGCTATCAGCTATTAGCTATTAGCTTATGGGTTAGATCCGATGGGTCGAAGCCTGTGCCACACTACTGTTCGCGCAGCGTGCGCGTAGGGCAATTGGTGCTTTTAGGTGCGACCCGTGGCGAATTTAATTCTTAATACGGAAAGTGCACCTTTGAATAAAATAAGCTGACCGCTGATGGCTGAGCACTCATGGCTGACCGCTGAATCGTTACTCGTATTGAAAGTTTCTTTCATAATTGTTGCGGCTTCGCCCGATAAGTATATAGAGACTTAGAAATCAGCTATTAGCACTCAGGATTCAGCATCTAGTGCCTTAGCTGCTGAATGCTTACAGAGTCTCTTACTGCATCTACCACATTAGCGGTTGGGATGCAATCTTAACCTAAGTACTAACCTTATGAAAAATCATTTATCTAACTTAAAAGTGGTTAGAAATCTCAAGCCTCGTCAGCTTGGTCTAGCAGTAACCACTTTCGCTGCCCTAGGATTTACCATGTCTGTGCCTGCTGCAGCAGGAGAATTTCGTACCATTAACGGATTTGGTAACAACCTAAATGATCCGACATTGGGTGAAGCCGAAACAGAACTACTTCGGCTCCTGAGTCCTGAGTACGAAGATGGCTTCAACGCACCAAGAATAACCGGTCCGACTGGCAATGTTCTGCCTAACCCCCGTGACATTAGCAATACGATTGTGCGCCAGAGTAAATCCGTGCCTAATTTCCTCCGGGCCAGCGACTGGATCTGGCAGTGGGGGCAGTTGATTGATCACGACTTAGGTCTGAATGAGCCAGGGCCAAATAGCCCACCAGAGGATTTCATCCCCATCCCGATTAACCCGATTGACATTGCTACTGGTCAGCCAGATCCACTGGCCGGATCTTCTGGTTTTATACCCTTTGTCAGGGTTCCTGCCGCTGAAGGCACTGGCACTGGCCCTGGCAATCCGCGCGAACACATCAACGAACTGACTTCTTTTATTGATGGTTCACAGGTCTACGGATCTGATCAAGTGCGGGCGGAATTTCTACGTACTAATGACGGTACTGGAAAGCTCAAGAGCCAGATTATCAATGGTGAAGAGCTACTACCTTTCAACACTGCCGGATTGCCTAATAGTAACACTAACCGGTCTGGAGCATTACCACCAGAAGAGTTGTTCATCGCTGGGGATATTCGTACCAACGAACAAATTGGCTTAACTGCAGCTCACACCTTGATGGTGCGAGAGCACAATCGTCTGGCTGAAGAACTTGCTGAAAAAATTGACGCTGGCGACCCGGTGATTTTGGAGAAGTTAAAAGAGTCAGGACTTGATAAAGGTGACTTTATCTACGAATCAGCTCGTAAGGTCGTTGGCGCTCAGATTCAGGTAATCACATACAATGAATTCCTACCGCTATTCATTGGCGATAGCCTTTTGGACGATTACTCTGGCTACGATCCTACAGTTGACCCAAGTGTCAGTCAGGAATTTACCAATGCTAACTTCCGTGTTGGCCACACTCTTCTCTCCGAAGAGCTTCAGCGCATTAACAATAACGGCGATTCCGTCGGAAGTATCTCCCTTGCTGATGCCTTCTTCAATCCCCAAGAAGTGATTGATAACGGCGTCGATTCACTGTTTTTGGGTTTAGCGTCCCAGGTCGCTGAAGAGGTTGACAATCAGATAGTGGACGGGGTGCGGGACTTCCTTATCCCGAATGGTATCGGTCAAGGCTTTGACCTCGCTTCACTCAATATTGCCCGGGGAAGGGAAGTTGGCCTTCCCGGCTACAATCAGGCTCGTGTGGAACTCGGTTTGGCTCCGGTCACTGGCTTCTTGACCACCGACAGCGAACTTGGCATTACTTCTGACCCAGAAATAGCAGCTCTATTTGAAAAAATCTACCAGTCTGTAGACGATGTGGATTGGTGGATTGGAGGAATATCTGAGGACTCCTTCAACGGTGGATTGCTCGGTGAACTATTCAATACAGTGATCTCAGACCAGTTCAGGCGGGCACGGGATGGTGACCGGTTCTTTTTCCTCAACGATCTCGATCATCTGCTGGCCTTGGCTCCAGATCTAGAAAGCACTCGCCTCTCGGACATTATTCGCCGAAACTCAAGCATTAGCAAGATCCAAGATAATGCTTTCGTTGTCCCAGAAGACGTGCCGGAACCTAGCAGCATCCTTGGTTTAGTTACACTCCTTGGTTTAGCAGCTATAGCGCAGCGCTATAACTTTCCACCAAAGCCATAACCCTGTACAATAAATCCATGGGTTCGATCGGTTTATATAAGTAATCATCCACTACCTCCATCATTTCTTGTTGCTCTACTTTTGGCAGGCTCGGAATCGTTAAAGCCAGAATTTTTACCCCACCGGTTGTGGAGGATTGACGCAGCCATTGAGTCATTTCGTAACCCTCCCTAGTCGGTAACTGCCAATCAATAATGATCGTCTGGGGCTTAAGCAATGCAATTTGTTTGATGGCAGTGGAACCATCAATCAACCAAATTACTTTATAGCCTGCTGCGGTCAAAATTTCGCAAATTAGGGTAGCCATCTCTTCTTGGTTTTCCACTAAGGCCACAGTGCCTTGAGCTTTGAGAGTTAGGTTGGACTTAGGCATAGCTTTTCCTGAAGTCGCTGGTACCATGGGTTGAGTGGGCAACCAAACTGTAAAACAAGACCCCTCTCCCACTACCGATTCCACCTCAATTTTGCCCCTATGGAGTTCGATCAGCTGTTTGGTTAAGGCTAACCCCAAGCCAGTTCCTTCATACTTGCGACGGTAGGGCGTTTCTAGCTGCTGAAACTTTTGAAACAGTAATGGTAACTGGTCTTGGGCAATACCAATGCCTGTATCTTCCACTTGAAACACTACTAACTGATTTTCTGGCCAGACCCGTAGGATTACTTTACCCCCCTCTGGGGTAAATTTAATCCCATTGCTTAAAAGGTTAAACAAAATCTGTTTAACCCGCCGTTGGTCTGCAGAAAAACAGTCCCTTTCTGGTGGCACTCGCCAATCTAGCTGTAGAGTCACCTGCTGTTGGTAGGCTTGTTCGTTTAGGCTACTCAATACCTGATTGGCTAGCTTACTTAAGGAAAATTTGCTGATAGTCAGGACTAACTTTCCTGCTTCAACCTGAGACAAATCCAGAATATCGTTGATCAGTTCTAGCAGGTGTTGCCCATTGTCCTGGATAGTTTTTAAATAGCGCTGTTGCTTGTCCACAGGTAATCTGTGGGAACTGTCCTGACCAAAACACCAGCGCAAGAGTGTAGCTGCCATCCCAATTACGCAGGTTAGAGGGGTGCGCAATTCATGACTCATGGTAGCTAGAAACTCACTCTTAGCAAGATTGGCTGCTTGAGCAGCTTGCAAAGCATCCCGGAGTGCTTGGGTGCGCTCAATTACCCGTTGTTCAAGGGTGTTGTTTTGGTGCTGCACTTGGGCGTATAACTTAGCTTGATAGATGGCAACGGCTAGGTGTTCTGCAATTGCCTGGAGAAAGTTTTTTTCACTGTCCTGCCATCGCCTTGGCTCGAAACACTGATGGGCAATTAGTAGGCCCCACAGGTTGTTTTGGACAATAATTGGTGCTACTAACTTGGCTCGTACTTGATGTCGGTGCAACAGGTCAAGTAAGCAATTATGGGTATTATAGGTTCGATCAACATCATCAACAGCAACCGTTGACCCTCGCTGATATTTATGTGTACAGTTCGGTACATGGGTTAAGCATTCCTCCTGCTCAATCACATTCAGCACTGATGGGATAGCATCGGAGACTTTAGCTTCGTAGGTAATACAACCCCAGCCTAATTCAGTGGCAGCAGGTGCTGGCTCTAGTGCTGTGGGACTAGAGGTGTAAGGGAAGTCAAATTGATAGATTACTAATCGGTCTACTTCTAGGAAGTGTCGTACCCGTTCAACTGCTGTGGTCAGGATCAGCGGTAACTCTTGGCTTTGACGGATTTGACTGGTCACCTGATTGAGCAATCGCTCCTGCTCAACCTGCTGGTGCAGTGCTTCGGCTACGGGTTGACAAATGGACCCATAGGGATAATCTGGCTCTGCTAATGGTGGAGCATCGGTGTTGTAGTTATCCGTGTTGTAGTTATCCGTGTTGTAGTTATCCGTGTTGTAGTCACACAGAATATCGATTAATGATAGGGTAAATTCGCTCTGGATAGCTGGATTATTGGGTTTGAGGGAGGCTTGAGCCCTCTTGATTAGGTTGAGAACATCCTGAGAGGTTTCAAATTCTGATGGTGAGGTTAGGTAGGAGTCTTTGAGATGGGTAAGAAAGTTTGCGATCGCATCCGGAGCGAAAGTTAATCCCACTTGGTACAGTCTCATCAGAGATTCATACCCAGTTAAGGTCTCCGGTTGGGCTTCCCCCCACAGCAGACAACTGAACTGTTCTGATCCGATCAGGGTAAATCTCTGGCTCTGAGTCTGATTAATCACCCTCTGATTCAACAACAGATCAGACTTTAGGAGTATTGCCTCTTCGCCCAAAGTTGACTTTATCTGGTCTAATCGCTGATCCAGACGCTCGAACACAGCCAAGGGCAAAATTCTGAGGAATTTTGGATTACTAAATAATTTGGTAGGTGGAATTAAGGATAACACCTGCTGCCTGGTCCGCTAAATTGCCTGAATGGTGTGGATAGTAGCTTATTTGATAGTAGTTGATTTTTGTCCACCTGCTGATAAGTATTCCCCTATTTTACCAGATTTTAGCGTTGCGTGCAGTGTAGTAAATGTGGTAAATGTTGTAAATGTGATAAATGTAGTAAATGGGCGCAGGGAGAGGGTAGAAGTAATTGGTTTGGTAGGTTAATAACACACCAAACTAAATTGCGATGCTCCTTTGGAGCCGCTACGCGATCGCACTAGATTTAATGAAGGGTTGACATCAAGAATAAGGAGTAAAAATGGAATAGAATAGATGAATATATCAGATTAATAGTCATCAAACATGACACCATAAGAAAGATTAACTCAAGTAGAGAACTTGTTAGAGACAGCAGCACGATACATTAATCGTCACTCTCAGACCATCGAGCAAAATCAAGCAGAAATTACTCAATTACGAGTTTCTCTGAATGAGACCTTAAAATTGTTTTCGGATTTGGCAACCTATCAACGTCAAAGTCAAGAGGAGATTATTCAAAATCAAGAGGAGATTCGTCAAAGTCAAGCAGAGATTCGCCAAAATCAAGAAGAAATACGACGGATTTGGGAATATTTATTAAATCAAAGCGGTAATGAATGAAACGGGCAAGATGCCCGTTCCACGGAGGGAATTAAACCTCTAGCGGTTTGGGAGTGTAAACATAAAATTGATGGATAAAGGGCACCATCCCCCTGTCGTGATTGGCCTTTGGGCCACGCTACGCGATGCTCGGTACGAGCCGCTACGCGAACAGAAAACGTGAATTTTTTTTGCATTCGAGAGCAATAGTGTGATCACCTAGATAGAATTTAGACTGGAAAACGTGCTGGCTACTCGACCTGGGTAGCCGGAAAAAGTCAATCAGGGAATCTCCATCTCATTTCTTTGTTGACGTTCGAGTAGAAACCTCGATGATAAACAACAGCTGTTCTGTGCTTGATTCCCTTTGCAATCTACAACCAAATCCAAACCAAGGACACCAAACTGGTGCTACTAGTCAACGCCTAATACCTAGTGCTTCATACCTAGTGCTTAGAGTCTAATCGAGAAAAGTGCGGGTCAACTTTCTCTAAAATACTGGGTTAGGTTGTTGAGCGCCTCTGTCGCACTTTCAATCGCTGAAGCTAATTCTTCAATGCGGTCAGAGTGAGCTTTACCTTCAATTTCTTTTTTCAGCAGTTCCTGTAATTTCAGAATCAATTCTTTTTGGTAGCTGACTGAATGGGTAAAATCTGTGGATTCCATCATTGGACTTAAATTAATTATATTACCTGATAGCTGATAGCTTAAGCTGACCACTGAATTCGAGTTTACCGAACCCAATTGTGTTCAGTTTACCGTAATTTAGCTCAAGGTTTACTATAGCAGTTCTAAATAGTTCATGAAACCCAAAGCTGATTTCTGATCACACCAAAAAATCCTCGGATCTCTTTCTTACTATTCCCTGCTGCCTGCTCCCTGCTGCCTGCTCCCTGCTCCCTGCTCCCTGCTGCCTGCTGCCTGCTCCCTGCTGCCTGCTCCCTGCTCCCTATTCCCTATTCCCTATTCCCTATTCCCTATTCCCTATTCCCTATTCCCTATCCAACAGTTTTTCATAACGGCAATCCCTATAAAGTTAGTGATAAAAACCGAATGGTCACTGCTATTTTGAAGTACTACCATAATAATCAAAGGCAAAAAAACAAGGCTAAATCAATTAAAAAAATACAACTTGGAGGAAGAGCTATGACTCTAGTTCGTTGGAACCCCTGGAAAGACATCAACACCCTACAACGGGAACTTGACCAGCTATTTGACCATAGTTTTGTGCCCACTACTTTGCGAGAGTTTGGTCATTTAAAAAATGTTCCTGCTGCTGAACTAACCCAAACGGAAGATGCTATCACTCTGAAATTGGAAGTTCCAGGAATGGAAGCCAAAGAATTGAATGTAGAAGTCACAGATACTGTTGTTGCTATCAGTGGAGAACGGAAAGAAGAAACCAATACTGACGAAAAAGGCGTCAAGCGTTCTGAATTCCGTTATGGTAAATTCCAGCGGGTAATTCCTTTACCAGTTCGGATTCAAAATACCAAAGTTCAGGCTGAGTACAAAGACGGTATCTTGAATCTGACCTTGCCCAAAGCTGAAGAGGAAAAAAACAAAGTTGTCAAGGTTAACTTGAACTAACTCCCTGGTTAGCTCAGTGGCTGGTTAACTCAGTGGCTGGCTAACTAGACTTGGGACAATTAGTTAGCTACTGGCGTTTAGACTAAATCGTGACCTCAAAAAGCGATCGCTATCTCAACAAGCGATCGCTTTTTGTTTACATATATAGAAATCCTAAATGAAGCGATGCAGCGCGGTCTTGGGGGTTTCCCCCACTCGCTATTGCATCAAGACATTGTGGGAATTTTTGTTGCCTGCTCCCTGTTCCCTGTTCCCTGTTCCCTGTTCCCTTTCCTATACCAGTTCTCAATGGGGTGGCGACAAAATCATCCTATCATTCAGCAACGCCATCACTGGAGTCAATCGGATCTTTTTCTGTAACTTATCCGGATAACTCAACTCGGCTGAGAAATAGAAAAATAGTAGATGCACCTTGATAGCCATCCCCCTGCAATCAAAGCGGGGGGTTTTTTAATTATAACCATGAAACCTATGAAACCCATACTCAAATCTGCCGCAACTTACCTAATCTTAATGATTGCGATGGTTCTATCTGCTAGCCCTGCCTCTGCTCAACCTGAAGGATTAAAGGGTAGCTACGTGGGAATTAGTAACGATGGCAGCAAAATCAGTAATGATATCCTCAATCCCTTTGAGAATTTGCTGGGAATTGGCTCAAACTCAAGCGATGAAAGGATTGGTAGCATGTATCAAGGTCGTATTGATCTGCCCAATTTACCGATTTCAGTGCGTGGTGCAGCGTTTCTCTCTGGCAAAGGTCGTGCGATCGAACCAACAATTACCTATGATGTACCGGTTGCCAGCAATACTAACATTTACGTTGGTGGAGGCTATACCTTTGTGAACAACCAGGAGATCACCACTCCTTTAGGTAATCAAAATTCAGCCGTATTGACTGCTGGTGTAGAAGCAGCAGTCAATGACTACACCATAATCTACGGCAGCGGCAGATTAAGCCTTAGTGATGAAAACAACGATACTTCCCCAGTTAAATTGCAATTTGGTGCAGGCTATCGTTTCTAAAATCTATTGCTCAATCGTAATGGTAGGGGCGCTTCCCTTGGGCATTTATTTTAACCAAAGACGAGTCACTTGTTCCAACTGAGTAACATCCTCCTGACTCAAAGCCCAACCCAAAGCCCCTGCATTGTCTTGCACCTGTTGTGCGGTCTTAGCACCGGGAATCGGGATTACTCCATCTTGAGCAATCAGCCAGTTAAGGGCAACTTGAGCTGGTTTTCGCTCATACTTTTCCCCTAACTGACTCAGTAGCTTTAGCACAGGGGCAATTTTTTCTAAACCACTTTTGCTAAAGCGGGGGTCAATAGCCCTAGCTCCAGTGGGTTTGATATAGCTCTCTACCGTATACTTGCCAGTGAGTAATCCTTGAGCTAAGGGACTGTAAGCCAGAATAGTCACACCTAACTGACGCGCTTTATCAAGAATACCGTTGCTCTCAATTTTCCGATGCAACAGAGAATATTGCACCTGATTCACCGCTAGGGGTATGCCACGGGCTGCCAAGTAACTGTGAGCTTCTGCCATTTGCTTAGCGGAATAGTTACTGACACCAACTGCTCCAATCCGACCACGCTTCACTTCATCAGAAATTTTGGGTTTGAAACCCCGTCCTTCTAGGACGGCAAAACATGTTAGAATGGAAATGGTCAACGACCCACCCGAGACGATGGATTGACCAAAGGTCACGCTTCGCGAACAGACAGCCTACACGAGCGAAGTCCAGTAACCTGGCGGCGCAGAAAAATCGGTAGACCGGGAAAAGAAGACGGGGCAATGGAAGTCCAACCCCTGAATCAACAAAGTACATCAAGATTTTTCTTGTTTGGAATTTCAACACATAAGAACCGCAGGGCTTGCGGGGATAGTCTGTGGAGCGACCATAAGACCTGAAGAGAGTAAATCTCGGAGGGCTGGTGCTATGAAGCAGAAACCTAAATCGTGAGGTTTAGGAATCACCGCACTTCGGCAGGCGGTGAGGATGTCAACAGCTAGAGCATTCATCAACGTCTGTTGGCTGATCAAGAAACTAAAAGGCATATGTACTTGGTACAGTTCCACTTGCTCGACTTGCAGACGTTTCAAACTGTCGCTCAACGCATCAGAAACTGACTGAGCGCTAAATCGCCAGGGTAAGGGGAAATACTTAGTAGCAATCTGGGCTTTCCGTCCCACCTGCTTCATAAACCGTCCGATCAGGGATTCTGATTCTCCTAGTCCATACACCTCAGCGGTGTCAAAAAAGTTAATTCCAGCATCCAAGGTTGCCTCGAAGGCTTCTTTTACCTGAGTAGTGCCGTAGTCACTGCCATAGTTCCAAAACAGCTTGTCTCCCCATGACCACGTCCCAATTCCCAAGGCTGTGACCATCGGACCATTCTGACCTAACCTGATCGTCTGCATTATAAACACTCCAGCTCTTAACATTTCTTAATATTAGTTCAGTTTATCGTGGCGTGGTCAGCTATCAGCTTGGTTGACGGTTGAAAGTTGAAAGTTGAAAGTTGAAAGTTGAAAGTTGAAAGTTAAAAGTTGAAAGTTGAAAGTTGACGGTTTATAACTTAAGTTTAAAAATTAACGATAAACTAGACTGAGCACTGACTCCCTGACCCATTCAGCTATTAATAAAACTAAGCTAGGAAGAAATTGCTGCTGAAGAAGGCTTGATTTGGGAGCCTGAAAACCTTTATTGTGCTGTGGTGGTGTAATCTGGTTACTCCTGTGTGGCGTCAATCCCAACAGCACTCTCAAACCCTTGACCAGGGGCAAGGTATGAATATAGACTCATACATCAACATTGAGCAAGAACAAATTACACGCTCCCGCGTGCTGTTTCATAGCATTCGCTTTGATTTAAATCAAGATATTCTTACAAAAATTAAACAAGCACAACAGACTGGTCACGGCCTTGATATTTCCGGAGAGTTGCTTAGTGATTTACGCCATTTAGCTCTGCTGGATTGGGAAAACCGCCTCCAGTCTGGATTGACGTTTTCTACGTACTATCTACCAGTTGATCGGGCACAGGCACTGATGCGGAGTGTGATTGCCCTTGATGGAGAAATCGTTCACCAGATCAAGAGAGACTGTTTGGAGAATCCCGACTTTTGTTGTCAAATTGCTGACGCTCATTACTGGCTGATCACTCAAATCTTGGCTCAGCTACGCCTGAAACCATCACCCAACTTCCCTAAGCTGGCTTGGGGACTATCAGCGCTGATGATAATCCTGGTGATTGTGGCAGTGCTGGTAATTCCTGGTGTATTACAGCTAATACTTGCTCAACCCTGGAGATGGTTGATTATTATAGTGGGCATAGTCAGCTGTGGTCTACTTCTAGTAATAGTACAATGGCTGCTACGTTCATGTTTAATCAGGATTGCGCCTTGGATGTTGCGTCAGCTATTGTCCGGTTTGCTCTCGGCCAAGCCTGGTCCTAAGAAAATTGCTAAACGTATTCTGGCATGGTTATTGCCGTGATTAGTGATCAGTCTGTGATCTGCCTTTTGCCTTTTGGCTGGGATTATTCGTTCAAGGCAGAATTTAACAGATAATAGAAAGGTTAAGTTAGATGGAAACTATGTCAACAGAAGCGATCGCATCAGTCATCAATGTCTATTTTGCTAACATGGCGGCCATGAATCCAGGAGGCTGGGTAGAGATTTTTGCTGAAGATGCAGTGATTTATGACCCAGTGGGAAAGCCACCAATCAACGTCTCTGAGGACTCGGAGAAGTTCTTTGGACTACTGTCTAGCTTCTTTAACAGCTTTGACATCTCACAAGAGCAAATTTTTATTGCTGGCAATGGAGCAGCGGTAAAGTGGAGGATGCAGGTGTCTGCTAAGAATGGTCGTGAGGCTACTGCTGAAGGCATCAGTGTTTTTGAAATCAATGATGACGGTAAGATTCAACAGGTTTTGTCCTACTGGAATGAAGCAGAAATGATGGCTAAACTTAAGGGCTAATTCCTAAGTGGTGTTGGCGGTTAGCAAGGACAAAAGCTGCTGAACCAGCACCGACAATAATCTAATAGTTATAGAGCATCTTAGATTTAGGAGCGATCAGCAATAGGCTTACCTATGCATCGATCAACGATCCATAAGGAAGCGGACCGTCCGTTTGGTCCCTGGGAAGTGTAAACCAGTATCCCATATGACCTTCTATGAACTCGGCCCGGGTGATGGAACCATTACCATCAGTGTCAAGACTGTTGAAAGCCTTGTCAGCACTTTCGGGCTGGTCTTCACCGGAGTATATTGCCAAATACTTCCGGTACTCTTCACGGGAAATCTGACCGGAATGATCGGTGTCGATGAGATCAAAAAAGACTTCGTTCTTTTGCCGACCCACTTCTAGTGACGATTCGATTACCGTGACAGCCTTTGCGGCATTGGTAATAAACTCTTCTTCCCCGATCATGGTGTTGGCATCGACCGCACCCCCTCCAGCGATTATATACTGAAATAGGTCGTGAAACAGAGTCCGGATTACTTCGTAATTCGACGAATTACCTTGAAGTTTGACAAACCGATCCGCAATTGTTTCGTAGTCCGAGAGCGACAAAACCCCATCTCCGTTGACATCCATAAGCTTGAAGTAAGTCTTCATCCGAACAATCCAAGCACTCGATGACAAAAAGTCTTCTGGTGTCATTTTTAATTCGATAATAAAATCCCAATGTATGATATCAGTTTCTATCCATTGGTGACAAAATTAAGTATCGTACGCGACTTCGTGCAACCGTTATGTTCCTGTCCCATTAGCTATTACTGTTCCCAAAAAAATAACCCCTGAGTATCGTGCTGTTAGATCACAGCTCGACCAACTAAGGGGTATCGATGACTGAATTGCGTAAGCTATTTACTACTATCCACAGCAGCTGTATGCGTACGGGTTTTCCCAACGTTAACCAAACAGTTAACCAATGGTATAACTTCAGGGTAAGACCAGTTGCTCAGACCTCAGACAAATAGTATGTAGCGGGGAAACGCTTTTGAGCTGTTAGACAAAAAAATACCCCTGTCTGGCTATTAGATCACAGACAGAGGAATTAAGGGGTATCGATGACTGAATTGCGTAAGCTATTTACTACTATCCACAGCGGCTGTATGCGTACGGGTTTTCCCAACGTTAACCAATGGTATAACTTCAGGGTAAGACCAGTTGCTCAGACCTTAGACAACTAGTATTTAGCTGGGAGAAGCCTTTGAGCTGTTCCAAAAAAAATACCCTCTGAGTGTCTTGCTGTTAGATCACAGCTCGACCAACTAAGGGGTGTCCATGGCTGAATTGCGTAAGCTATTTACTACTATCCACAGCGGCTGTATGCGATCGCGTTTACCCAACGTTAACCTTATAGTTAACCAATGGTATAACTTGACGATAAGACGAGCTGGTAACAGGTCAGACAACTAGTATGTAGCCGGGAAACGCTTTTGAGCTGTTACACAAAAAAAATACCCCTGTCTTGCTCTTAGATCACAGCTCGACTAACTAAGGGGTATCGATGACTGAATTGGGTAAGCTATTTACTACTATCAACAGCGGCTGTATGCGATCGCGTTTTCCCAAAGTTAACCTTATAGTTAACCAATGGTATAACTTCAGGGTAAGGGGAGCTGGTCAGAGGTGAGGCAACTAGTATGTAGCCGGGAAACGCTTTTGAGTTCCAAAAAAATAACCCCTGAGTGTCTTGCTGTTAGATCACAGCTCGACTAACTAAGGGGTATCGATGGCTGAATTGGGTAAGCTATTTACTACTATCAACAGCGGCTGTATGCGATCGCGTTTTCCCAACGTTAACCTTATAGTTAACCTGATGTATAAGTGATGGTTTAGCCGATGATGGGGGTTTGGGGCAAGCAATAATCCCCGACAATAGCAGTGCCTGCACCCTGTGGGAGCGTCAATTTGCTACACTTCTGATCACGTATTGGTATTGCCTCCAAAATCACAACCATGACAGCTACACCACTTGCATCCATACCCCTAAGTGCGATCGCTCAAAAAACCCGTCAAGCTGCACAGAACTTAGCCGTTCTCTCAACAAAGGCTAAAAATGAAGCTATTGAGGCAATAGCCCAAGCCTTGGAAGCTGCAGCACCGGAAATCCTAGCGGCGAATGCTGCAGACTGCCAAGCGGCTGAGGCAGATAACATTCCTAAAGCCCTTTATAATCGCCTGAAGTTCAACGAAACAAAGCTCAAGGGGGCTATTCAGGGGGTGCGAGATGTGGGCAACCTTGGTGATCCTGTGGGCAATGTCCAAATTCATCGAGAACTGGATCAAGGACTAATCCTCAAACGAGTCACTTGTTCCTTAGGAGTTTTAGGAGTTATCTTTGAAGCTCGTCCCGATGCCTTAATTCAAATTACCTCTCTTGCGATTAAATCTGGTAATGGTGTTATCCTCAAAGGCGGTAAAGAAGCAATTCGCTCCTGTGAAACCCTAGTCAAAGCAATTCATAAAGGATTATCTACGACAGCAGTTGACCCAGCAACGGTACAGTTGTTAACCACTAGAGAAGAAATCAAAGAGCTGTTACAACTAGACAACTATGTGGATTTGATTATTCCCAGAGGGTCGAACGCTTTTGTTCGGTTTGTGCAGGAGAATACTCGTATTCCAGTACTTGGTCATGCTGATGGGATTTGCCACCTCTATATTGATGCAGCAGCTGACTTGGAGAAAGCGGTAACTATCACCGTTGATGCCAAAACTCAATATCCAGCTGTTTGTAATGCGATTGAAACCCTGCTGGTGCATTCAGCAATTGCTCCTCGTTTTTTGCCCCTAGCAGCAGAAGCTTTGAAAAAGGGTAATGTAGAATTGCGAGGGGATGAAGCTAGCCGTGAGATTATCCCAATCTCTGTAGCAACCGATGAGGATTGGTCTACAGAATATAATGATTTAATTCTTTCTATCAAAGTAGTAGATTCTGTGGAAGAAGCGATTAACCATATCAATACTTATGGTTCCAGACATACGGATGCAATTGTTACTGAAGACCAGGAGGTAGCAGATAGCTTCGGAAATCAAGTTGATGCAGCTAATGTTTTCCACAACTGTTCTACTCGCTTTGCCGATGGTTTCCGCTATGGTTTTGGAGCAGAAGTAGGAATTAGCACTCAACAAATGCCCCCCCGAGGTCCAGTGGGCTTAGAGGGATTGGTGACTTACAAATACAAGGTTACAGGTAATGGTCACATTGCCGCTACTTATGTTGGTGAGAATGCTAAGCCTTTTACCCATCGGGATATCTAATATTCTTCGGTAAATTTATAATGCTTACGGAAACTAACAGGTTTTAAATTCCGAAAGTATTGTCCAGTAATGCTTTGAGTATAATTATACTGGCAGGCGCTCCTAGTAAGTGCTCAAGAGCGATATTTTTGGACTTTTGCAAGAGGTCTATTAAAAAAACCTCAGCGGATAGCTGAGGAATTAGTCACGTTGCATCTACTATTTCTTAATCCTTGATTCGTCTATCTAGATCCGGAACAATTTAGAAATGCTTACGCCAAGGAAACAGGCAAGATGGCTATCCCACATAGAACTAATAGATTGTTTGAAACAAGATTAAACAAAAAAAATCCCCAGCGGGTAGCTGAGGAAGGAGTCAGGGTGCATCTACTATTTCTTATTCCTTGATTGCTCTCTCTAGATCCGGAACAATTTAGAAATGCCTAAGCCAAATAGAACTGATAGATTGGTTGAGACAAAATTCAAAAAAAAAAATCCCCAGCGGGTAGCTGAGGGATGAGTCAGGGTGCATCTACTATTTCTTATTCCTTCATGGCTCTCTCTAGATCCGGAACAATTTAGAAATGCCTAAGCCAAATAGAACTGATAGATTGGTTGAGACAAAATTCAACAAAAAAAATCCCCAGCGGGTAGCTGAGGGATGAGTCAGGGTGCATCTACTATTTCTTAATCCTTCATGGCTCTCTCTAGATCCGGAACAATTTAGAAATGCCTAAGCCAAATAGAACTGATAGATTAGTTGAGACAAAATTGAACAAAAAAAATCCCCAGCGGCTAGCTGAGGGATGAGTCAGGGTGCATCTACTATTTCTTATTCCTTGATTGCTATCTCTAGATCCGGAACAATTTAGAAATGCCTAAGCCAAATAGAACTGATAGATTAGTTGAGACAAAATTCAACAAAAAAAAATCCCCAGCGGGTAGCTGAGGGATTAGTCAGGGTGCATCTACTATTTCTTAATCCTTGATTGCTCTATCTAGATCCGGAAGAAATTAGAAATGGGTAAGCCCAATAGAACTGATAGATTAGTTAAAACAAAATTGAACAAAAAAAAATCCCCAGCGGGTAGCTGAGGGATGAGTCAGGGTGCATCTACTATTTCTTAATCCTTGATTGCTCTCTCTCGATCCGGAAGAAATTAGAAACACACTAGCTAAATAGAACTGATAGATTAGTTGAGACAAAATTGAACAAAAAAAAATCCCCAGCGGGTAGCTGAGGGATGAGTCAGGGTGCATCTACTATTTTTTAATCCTTGATTGCTCTATCTAGATCCGGAAGAAATTAGAAATGGGTAAGCCCAATAGAACTGATAGATTAGTTGAGACAAAATTGAACAAAAAAAAATCCCCAGCGGGTAGCTGAGGGATGAGTCAGGGTGCATCTACTATTTCTTAATCCTTGATTGCTCTCTCTCGATCCGGAAGAAATTAGAAATGGGTAAGCCCAATAGAACTGATAGATTAGTTAAAACAAAATTGAACAAAAAAAAATCCCCAGCGGGTAGCTGAGGGATGAGTCAGGGTGCATCTACTATTTCTTAATCCTTGATTGCTCTCTCTCGATCCGGAAGAAATTAGAAACACACTAGCTAAATAGAACTGATAGATTAGTTGAGACAAAATTAAACAAAAAAAATCCCCAGCGGCTAGCTGAGGGATGAGTCAGGGTGCATCTACTATTTCTTAATCCTTCATGGCTCTCTCTCGATCCGGAAGAAATTAGAACTGATAGATTAGTTGAGACAAAATTAAACAAAAAAAATCCCCAGCGGCTAGCTGAGGGATCAGTCAGGGTGCATCTACTATTTCTTAATCCTTCATGGCTCTGTCTCGATCCGGAAGAAATTAGAACTGATAGATTAGTTGAGACAAAATTAAACAAAAAAAATCCCCAGCGGCTAGCTGAGGGATCAGTCAGGGTGCATCTACTATTTCTTATTCCTTGATTGCTCTCTCTCGATCCGGAATAAATTAGAACTGATAGATTAGTTGAGACAAAATTGAACAAAAAAAAATCCCCAGCGGCTAGCTGAGGGATCAGTCAGGGTGCATCTACTATTTCTTATTCCTTCATTGCTCTCTCTCGATCCGGAAGAAATTAGAACTGATAGATTAGTTGAGACAAAATTGAACAAAAAAAAATCCCCAGCGGCTAGCTGAGGGATGAGTCAGGGTGCATCTACTATTTCTTAATCCTTCATTGCTCTGTCTCGATCCGGAAGAAATTAGAAACGCTTACCCATTGATAACGAGTGATAGATTAGTTGAGACAAAATTAAACAAAAAAAATCCCCAGCGGCTAGCTGAGAGCTGATTCGTAAAGTAAATCTTAAGAAGTCTGAAAGCCTTGCTATGATTGTCTTTTGGTTATTAAATAGTTCAAATGTTCTATTTTAGCGCAAGCCTTATCTTACAAGGATTACAGCGAGTTTACGAATCAGCTCTTAATGCTGTTGATGATTACGCCAATTAAGGGGGTGCATCTCATATTTGTAAAAAAGATGGGAAGTGTGGGAAGTGTGGGGCGGGGGCGCGGGGCGGGGGCGCCTTTCAGGTGTATGATTTTAACAAAAGAGGAAAAAAGAACTAAAAACCTTAGTACACCATTGGACTGTCATCGATGATCACACAGATTCCGAAAGGGTATCAAGAATGGTTCTCAGTTGTGATGAGGAAGATGCCTCATCTGAGCAAATCTCAGGCAGTGGGATTAGCAATGGGTCGTTTTGGTATTGCCATCACTCTTTCGTTGTGGATTATCAACAGTAGCAGTGTTTTTAGCAGAAATCCAACATCGATCTCAAAACAATGTCAGAGAGCAGTTAAGGCAATGGTACAAGGAAAAAAGTCACAAATATGGCAGAAAGCGACAGGAAATAGAAGTCAGTGAAAGCAAAGCCTTCTTATTGTTGTGGATATTAAGTTGGTGGTCATCCGATCAAAAAAGCCTGGTGCTGGCTGCAGATGCATCCACATTGGGTAAGCGTATTGAGCGTCTTGGTAATTAGTGTGGTCTACCGTGGCTGTGGAATACCTGTAGCGAGCGAAAATTGTGGGTGCAACCGAAAAAGCGATGCAGCAAGGGAACAGGGGGTTTCCCCCGGAGACCAAACCGTAAGACAGTTGAGCCTTTATGGTTGGTCGGCTATGCAGAAAAGGGGTAAAACTTATTGATTAAGGCTCAACTGTCTTACGGTAAATTCAAACCACTCGCTATTGCATCAAGACAGGGAGTTGGCAACCTTACTGGCATCAGCTGTTAAATCAGGTCAAACAGGGGATCCCGGATGATTGGTTTGTGATAGTCACCACAGACAATCGGTTGTATGCTAAATGGTTTTATCAAGGGATTGTGGCTAATGGCTGGCATCCTAGCCATGCGGATTAATGCTCTTCGATATTACCAACCATCCCAGGTTTTGGGTGACCAACCCCCATCGAAATTACCTCTGTCTGGGCTAATCACGCTCGGTTGGTCAGCATTGGAGTGGTCGAGTCAGATGTTTGAGAAGCAACTGTGTCGATGGCACTCTCAATGCTCGCACCGGATCACGGTTATGCTGACCCATGGGTTTTTGTTAACGGTATGACGTCCACAACAGGCTCAAATCTACTGGTATAGTATGCGTAGCTGGATTGAATGCAAGTTCTACGACATTAAGCGTGGTGGATAGGGTTTGCATCACACCAAAATGACTGACCCCAAACGTGCCTGCATACAATGGTAACGCTATTGCTGTGGCGACTATTTGGTTGGTTGGCGTCGGAGGATTAACTGACACTAGTTTATCTGCTAGTAGTTTATCGGTTAAAACTGACGACGATGGCCTCGACGCCGATCCGTTGCAATTTTCGACCCACTCTCAACAACCATATTCTTTAAGTTGTAAAGGGCGAGGTTTTTTACGTATTCTGGCATCTGTCATTCAACAAATGCCTTTACCTATGGGTTGAAATTCTCCCTCATTTTCTCTATCTTCTGCATAAATCTTAAAATCATACACCTAAAAGGGGGAGTGTGGGGGGCGCGGGAAGTTAGATGAGCAACTGGCTCCTCAAGACGGCGCTACCTTCCAGCCCCGAAGTCCCAGATCCGCTGTTCCGGTGATCCGCTGTTCCGGTGATCCGCTGTTCTTTAAGAGTAGGGCAAGAGGCAAGAGGCAAGAGTTAATAAAGTATAGCGCTGCATCACTACTCCCTGTTCCGGTGATCCGCTGTTCCCTGTTCCCTAAAATCCCAAAATTTTGTACCTCACCCAATTTAAAACTGATTAGTTCAAGATACAGTGTGTTAGGGATTTTAATTCTTTACCCAAAATTAACAATAACTTATAGCTTTCTTTAAAAGAAATATCCTGACAGTTGTAAACTAATATTAGCTATCGTTACAAAACAAAACTATTTCGGTGTAACCATTGAGAGTAGTATTACTAAAACTTAAAGTGCTTTTGTAAATCAAAGATGATGCCCTATTATCTCCTTTATTGACGGGTACTTAGAGGCTAGTTCATTGTCCCTGTATTAAACAGGGGTAATTTAACTTGTTTGGTTTTTTTTATCTTCATAAACAACAAAAAATTGTAATTTGAACGGTTTCGTTTTCCCAGTATTAAACAGGGGTAATTTGACTAGCTTTGTTATCAAATATTACTAATTTTTAATGACTAATGAATGAATCTACTCCTGTTCAACTCGACTCATCCAATGGAAATGGTGAGACTGTACCCAGTATCATCAACACCAATGTTTCACCACAGTTCAACTATGCTGACGCTGTCGAAAAGTCCTTCTTATTTTATGAAGCTCAGCGCTCCGGTAAACTTCCTGAGGACAATCGCATCCCATGGCGCGGGGATTCTGCCCTCAACGATGGTGCTGATGTAGGAGTTGACCTCACTGGCGGTTATTACGATGCTGGGGACCACGTCAAGTTCGGCTTCCCCATGGCTGCTGCCATGACTATGCTTGCTTGGGGGGCAATCGAATATCAAGATTCCTACCAGCAAATGGGTCAATGGGATGAGGCGTTGGATGCCATTAAGTGGGGTACAGATTACATACTCAAATCCCACATCACAGACAGTAACGGTCAAACCGAAGAGTTTTGGGGACAGGTTGGATCCGGTGAAATCGACCACAGCGTCTGGGCACCGCCGGAAACCATGACCATGGTGCGACCAGCGTTCAAAATTGATCCTTTAAATCCCGGTTCTGACCTAGCTGGTGAATCCGCTGCTGCCTTAGCTGCTGCCTCAATTGCCTTCCAATCCACAAACAGCAGCTACGCTAATCAACTACTGACGAACGCCAAAGCCCTATTTGACTTTGCCGAGACCTATCAGGGTAACTACTCTGACTCTATCCCCGATGCTGCTATTTTCTACAATTCTTGGAGTGGCTACGAAGACGAACTAGCCTGGTCTGCAACTTGGCTGTACAAAGCAACCGGTGACCAGACCTACTTGGATAAAGCCGAAAGTTACTATCTAGGTATTGATCCGACTCAGACTCAATCCTGGGATCAAAAAGTCCATGGTACTGGCATCCTCCTTGCTCAAGAAACTGACCAGGATAAGTACCGTATTGAAGTAGAACGCTGGCTAGACTACTGGAGTGACGATAGTGGTGAAGGTATCGAATATACTGAGGGCGGACTAGCTTGGTTAGATGACTGGGGTTCCCTACGATATGCTGCCAATACAGCTTTCCTTGCTGGTATTTATAGCGATACCGTTAATGATGGTAATGGTCGTTACTCCGATTTCGCCGCTGATCAAATTGACTACATTCTTGGGGATAATCCCAACAATCGCAGTTATGTCGTCGGTTTTGGCCACAATTCTCCCAAGAATCCCCACCATCGTGGAGCCCATGGTTCCACCACCAATGACATCGAATCACCGACGGACAACCTCAACATTCTCTATGGTGCACTGGTGGGTGGTCCCTCTGAACCAGACGATAATGCCTATGTCGATGTTCGAACTAACTATGCCATTAATGAAGTCGCTCTTGACTACAACGCTGGCTTCACTGGTGCTCTTGCCCGTATGTACCGTGAACAGATGGAACTAAGTCTGGGTTCTAACGTTGAACCATTACTGTCTACAGTAGATCCGATCCAAGTTGAACCATTACTGTCTACAGTAGATCCGATCCAAGTTGAACCATTACTGTCTACAGTAGATCCGATCACTAACTCAATAATTTAACTCTCCCCCGCCGGGGAATTCTAAACGGTATAGCACTACGCATTAAGGTGTTTGACATTGATACAAGCAGCAAAAGCTGTTTTAGTGAACTTTTAGGTGCGACCCGTGGCGAATTTAATAATTAGATGCGGAAAGCGCACCTTTGCATGCATGCCTCTTGCCTCTTGCCTTGTGCGTAGCGCTATAGAACCCACATTCCGCACCTTCAAGTTTGACACTACGGATTTATCGCTACTCCCTGCTCCGAAGTCAGAAGAGGTAAGAGCTAAGAGCTAAGATGGTAAAAATCCTGTGTACCTCATTAGACTAAAAACCGCTATAGCTCACCCAATTGAGAACTGCTATAAATTACCAATCACTAATCTTCAACCCTCAAGTTAAGTCGATAATTAATCGGTTCAGAGGCTTGAGAAACTACCACAAACTCATAGAAACCAGATGCTGGCAGATCCCCGATCCAGTAGCGTTCGTTTGAGTCTTCTAATAGGGTGGTCTTACGGCTCGGACCATAAACTGAAAACAAGGCATTCACATCGGTAGCCAGTCTCACTTCCATGACTTGACCACCAGAAAGTTTAGCCGTAAACGCTTTCCCGTCTCCTGGCTCAAGGGTACCACTGACTTGCTGAATCACTGCGCCAGGGGCAAACTCGATGCGCTGTAGGGCTTTGCCCGATTTCAACGCTTCGATGGTATCCCCAACAATCCCTTGCCACACCTGACCAATAGACTTATCGATAAACTTCTCACCGCGCTGATCGGGAAACTTATGAAAGAATTTAGAATCTGCAATATCATAAGCTGCACGGCTAGAAAGACGCAACTGATTCACTTGCTGCTTCCAGCTAGTCAGATCTGCTGTCCCATAGCTTCCCAACCTTCCCCGTGCCGTCCGACTCAAATTGAGCAACTCAATCCGGGTCAATAGCTCAAATGCCAGCTTATCCCACTCTTCTCTTAACGGAGCATCCTTTGATCCAGTGCCTAGCTGTCGTTTTTCTTGATTGGGGTACTTGTTCCAAAAGGCCTCATTGACTAACTGAACGTAGAACTTCTCGTCAATCTCCAAATTGGCACGACGCTGATCTAGCAATTCCTTGCGCTTTGCCTCGTTGCTGGGAAACCACGAGGGTGGCTTTATGTCCGGTTGATCGATGGGTGATTCCTTTGGAGAGGGTTCCGGCTGAGATCCTCTGAATTTGAACCACCAATTGGTTGCCCAGAAGGTAAAACCAAATACAGCAGCAGCTAAAACAGATACCAAAACCACCTTGCCCAGCCAGTCTAAAACGGTATTGTTTGTAAAAGTGCTTAATGGTGTTCTGGTAGCTGGGGTTGCTGGCTGGTTAACCGCTACTGGCTTGGAACCAGGGGCAACTGCTAAGGTCGGTTTAGTCTGAGGGGGTGATGGAGCTGATTGCGGGTCACTGGCAAATTGAAGGTGAGTGGTGAGGTCTCGCAGCACTTCTTTGGCATTTTGGTACCGTTCCCCTGGTCTAGGTTGAAGCATTTTATCGAGGATACGACCTAGGGTTGAGCTAAGGCTGATCTCTCGCCGCCAGTTCCAGGTCAGGGTATTGGGGTCAATTATCTGCTGGGGTTCCTGACCAGTCACTAATACTAATATAGTTGCCCCTAGAGCATAGAGGTCACTGTGGGGAAAAACACTTCCTCCTTGCATCTGCTCTGGGGGAGCATAGCCAACTTTACCCAACCGAGTTATGATCGGCTTATTTTGACCAGCCACCTTTGACCCTAGGAACTTCGATGCCACATTCGCTGCTACCTCCTTGACACCGCCAAAGTCAATCAGCACTGGTAAACCATCGGTACTGCGCAAAATCAGATTATCGGGAGAGATATCCCGATGAATCACCCTCATAAAATGGATATATTCCAACACTGGCAGGATTTGGATCAGCAGTTGAGTCACTTCTGCTTCACTAAACCGGAGTCCCTGAGGTCGGCGAGCCTCCAGTAGAGCGCGGTAGGTTTGCCCCTCCACATAGTCCTGAACCAACAATAGGGTGCCTTTGTCCTGTTGTTGTACCTGAAACAACTCACGAAATTGAGGGATTTGAGGGTGTTGCAATCGATAAAGAACTCCCGCTTCCCGCTCAAATAATTCTTCTGCTTTTTGTAAGGCGTGGTTACCTTGAACTTGGGGGGCAAATTCTTTTAGCACACACAGTTCATTAAAGCGGTTAAGGTCTTGAGCTAAATAGGTGCGTCCAAAGCCTCCGTGTCCCAACTCCCGGAGGATGCGGTAGCGACCACCCAGAATCTTCCCAGTGTCAAAGGTTTTGGCTAGGGACGGCAGCATCTCGCCACAAACCCGGCAAAACTTATTGCCATTGGGATTCTCATGTCCTTTACTACAATAGAGGGGCGTCATTCGATTTTGAATGTTGGATGTTGGATTTTGGATGTTAGATTTTTTCCCAGGGCTTGCTCCCGGAGACTTGACACAGTGCGTGGGATTCTGTGACCTGTTGACTCAGTAGTTGACTAAGCATAGGTAGACCAGCTACTGTGCTATATATATTAAAGATATATAGCATTTCTAAAATAGGTGAGGTAGATTTTGGATTTTAGGGAATAGGCAACAGGCAACAGGCAACAGGGAAAAAATCTTGTGTACCTCATTACTATGATAAACGCTATATATCACTATATATATAACTAATCATCAAAAATGGGGGTTGGTAAGGGGAGAAACGGATACCCCTGTCATTTATGCGTGGGGAGGAGTTTCTCCCCTTACACAAACAGCAGCTAGACAGTACTTCTTTTGAACTAGAAGCTATAAGCATATCCGTCTTTCCTATGTACAATGCTGCAATATTGGTGACTGATTCCTTGTACCAGTCCGTGTTTAGTGGAGATATTGAATGAACCGGTTTTTCGAGTAGCTATTCTACCTGTGTATGTTCCCACTTTCTTACCTTTGGTTACAACGGCTTTGGCAATATCTCCAGTCTGAAACCCTTTGACAAACTTCAACCTTGGTACATAACGAGTGGGAAAGCCAAACTTGTTCGTTCTGCACATCTGACGAGTACCATGTCCTTTAGCTGAAATCAACAATGGCTGATAAACTTCGATGTACAAAGTATCGACTTTTCCAACATTGGCGGCATCTAACCAGTGTGTTTTTGGAAGGTTCTGCCGACATCGATTGTACTTAGTTAATCCACCTGACCCTGTTTCAATCGGCAAACCCAAGGCTTTTAATTCGTTATACAACTTCCATCTAGTTGAGTTGACGGCTGCCCCATCGACTAAAGGTCGTTTGGCTTGAGAAAGAATACGCTTTATAACATCAGGTTTACCAGATAAAAACTGTTCGATTTCCTGATTACCTTTGGTTTGATTGCACTTCCTACAAGCAATTGCTAGGTTACTTACTCGGTCAGAACCGCCCTTTGATTTAGGTTTGATGTGTTCGACCTCTAGTGGAGTATCAGTCACACCACAGTAAGCACATTTACGATTCCATTTGGAAAGTAGATATTCTCTAACTTCATATCCGTAGAGTGTGCCCTGCTGATACTCTGTGCCAGAAATCTCAGGGTTTTCCATCTTCTGAGTATCGAACCTAACTAATTCCTGAGAAATGCCAGTTATCGGACAAAATCGAGTAAGTTTTTTTACCCATGTGATAATATTATAGACTCTCGACATTAGACTGGGAGCTAACCAGCCATCAGGACGTTTACGGTTAAGAAACCGTGGCTGTCGATAACGAGTTTTGCGGTTTCTACGAGAACGTCTCAACTGTCTACGTGAGGTTAAACCATCTCGAATTTGAAGACCTCTGTGGGTTAGTTCGGCACCCCAAACAACTACCTTTTCTTGAACAATTGCTAAACCTGTCGTTTGAGAACCAGGGTCAAGTTTGATCTGATGATTATGTGTCACACATTCCAATTCCTCCAAATCGCGCATGATGATTGTGAACGGGTATCTCCTAAAGACCTTAGCCCTTCCTTGTTTGAGCAAGATTCTAGCTCTAGCAGGCTGACATGGATCTAAAGGTTTTTTGTTTTTATCAAGTACAAAAACTCGCATAATGTGAGTATTCTCCTATTGCTAGGGTAAAGTTCGCTGCGCCAATGTTATCAGTCGGTACTTCCCAGATTGCACTTCCTTAACCTGATAAAGATGTTTAACAATCCGGTTCTAGAGCTTGAAACTAGCGTCGCATTTCAAGGTAGGAACTTTAACTCTTGCTGATAACGTAGTCCCTGACGGGACTTAGGCTGGTCAGGTAATGATTCACAAGCCCCCGGATTTATCCGTGGGGTTTGCTACTCCCAGGCTCCTGAATCCTGTTGAAGCGTTCCGCCACCTAATTGGTAAAATATATCATCGACGTATAACCCGGTTTTCGCTGAGGTATAATAACTTGCTATGACTTGGTCTTGCTGGGCAGTTTTTTTCTGTAACATCTGTGTCAATTCCTCCAGTTTTGCTTGATAAACTAAGTCGGATTTATTTAAGGCAGTAATAATCAACCCTTTGGGATTGATGGATAAAAACAGATCGATATGATGAACAATGTGCTCAATGGTTTCCATGCGAGTTACATCAGCAACAATAATTGCACCCTGAGCTCCTTTTAAATAAGTTGGTGAAATTCCCTTAAATTTAGTATGACCTTCTAAATCCCAAATCATCAATTTTATATCCAGCAGTTCTGATCGGGTTTCATCCTTAAATTTTATGATTTTGCGGGAAATTTTCACTCCGACTGTTGAAAGATATTGGTCACTAAACACACCCTCCACAAATCGGCGGATTAGGCTAGTTTTGCCTACACCAAAGTCTCCAACTAGGCAAATTTTTCGATCAATAGTGGACATTGTTACTGGTTGCTGACAACTGGTTTGAACTCTCGGGGATTGTAAACAGTTGTTAAGAGATGGGCGTGGCTCCACATCTGAACAAGTTTACGATATGATTTCTTCAGCGGACTTGAACACCTAATTGCTCACCGACCGTATGTTCCCAGACAGCACTATGGTTTTAGTGTTAGTGATCTATTGCAGTAGTTGGATCACCTCCTGATTTGAGATTTAATACACATTTAATATACAAGGGACTAAAGTCCATAACTTGTTGTGATCTCCTAGCTAAACCAAAGGGGCTTTCAACTGGATTTCTTGGTAAACGGATCAAATACGACACATCGATTTAACCACAGCGGTTGACTAGCATCAACATCTGGGGGGCGTTTGCCAACCCCACGCACTTGCAGCCGCTTGGGATCAATGCCTTGCTGAACAAGCACATCTTTTACCATTTGGGCTCGTTGTTGTGCCAATCCCTGATTTTCGGTAAGTTGACCCCTAGGATCGGCGTAGCCGATTATCCTCAGGTGCTTTTGAGGATACCGCTCCAGAAATTCCTTAATTGATCGGATTTTAGTGCCTATATCCTCTGGTTTCAACTGGGCTGAACCAAGATCAAAGTAGATCCGGCTGGTAAGGTCTGATCCGTGGAGTTGTAAATTGTTCTCGACCGACTTGACACCAGGAATGTTCTCAAAGGCTTCGGTAATCTTAGGGAAATCTTTAGCATAGAGTATCGCTCCTTTTACGGTCACCCTGCCTTCTGTATAAGATGCTACAATTACCACTCCATCCATTTGATTCAAGGTGTTTCTCACCCGTTGGACTTGAGCTTTGGTTAACTCATCAGTATAAGGGAGTTCGATCACCTCAATTCGATTATCCAACGCTAAGTTAGGGGCCGCAGCTTTGGCAATTTGCTCGACGTTTGAGCGCAGAGCCTGATTCGGTAGCTGTCCAGCTAGCTTTAGTCTCTGGCGATTGGCTTTAACTGTTAAACCATAATCAGACACTTCTGGGGCATAATAGGCGAGGGCAAGTTGAGTTTTTTGCTCAATGCGACGGTTTATTTTAGCCCTATGCTGATAAATTCCCCCAAATACAGCGATTAAACCCAGAAGCCCCAAGCCAACCACCAATAAGGCTGGCGGTTTCTTGCCTTTTTTCCGATTTTCCTGAGTATCACGACGCCCTTGACTAAGGGATTGATCTAATAAATTTTGTAAAATTCCCTTGACTCCCACCGGGATAGTTGTATGATATCCATCAAAAGACTTGATCGGTTTACCATAATGGGTAATAATAGTTTCTAGGCTTTCCCGCAACTGATTAATGAACTGGTGGGTGGGTTCCCCTTGAACTAACACCGCCAGGTAGCAGTATCCCTCTACTTCCAGGATGATCTTGGATGTACCATAGTCAATAGCATCGATTTCTGCCACATCCCCAGACTGAGCGATACAGTCATTGACAAAGCTACGGATAGCGGTGAGCATCCCTGCTACCATATCTGACTCTAGGTGCTGGCTGTCAGAGGGTTGTACCTCAGCAATCACTAAACCAGAGTCTTTATGAATCAAAAAGATCGCTCGCGCCCGAAACAGCATCACCTCCCGAAACAGCAATTCCGCTTCAGAAACTCCCTGCACCTTAGCGCGAATCTTGCGCTTAATTGCTTCAACGCTGAGGGCATTTTCCAGTTTCTCATTGATAGCTCGGATTTCTTCTGCTAAGTATGTGGAAATGGTACTGCCAATGACCGGATACAGAGCATTTACCATGGCGTCTCGCTCAATTATAATCTGTTGCCGGATCGCTGCTGCCATTTCTGGTGCGATCGCAAACCCAACTTCCTCTGGACACTCCATGATCCGGGAGGAAATAGCTATTGGAACTGCCGGAGCGATCGCTTCTCCCACACACACTTTATCCTGTTGAGTTCTGTGGTCAATGACTTCATCAATGATGGGAGTCAGGGAATCGGTAACCGAGGTACTGAACTGAGCTACTGTGAGATCCAGGAGCTTAGCCATCACTGGTAGCAATAGATTAATCAATTCTTGAGGTTGATAAATCCGATGCTCAAGCCTGCCTTGTCTCTGGGCTAGCCTTTCTATCTGGTCACGAAACTCTGCCATTTCTGGAGATATCACCAGTTCTTGTAAAATCTCAGCCAAGGTGTCTAATTCCTGGGAGGTGTCGTGATCAGACTTTGATTGCAGGTCTTGGTTGGTTTTTGTGGTTTCGGATTGGACTAACTTCTCAGCTAATACTGGATCTTCGGAATTTTGAGGCATTTGCGGCAGATGCTCCTTTGGTGTAGGAAGCTGTGGTGATGGGTTCTGATCGGGAAAAACTTTGACACCGAAGGATTGGGGTTGATCCCTTTCTTGAGCTAATGGTTCTTTCTCCTGAACCCTAGACGGGAGGCTGCTACTCCCACGGTCAGTTTGAGGTTCAATAGCCGGAACCTCAAGGTCACCGGATGAATCGGATTGTTTAATAGTGTCTCCCTGATCAGAGGTCATCCCTTGCTGCTTAGAGTTAGGATGTTGGCTAGGTTTATCCCTGTGATCAATAATCTTGAGGTCAACGAGTAAATTAAGTAAATCCTTCAACTCGTCTTCTGTACTCGAATTGACCTCAATTGACTCTGATCTAGAATTTTCCGGCTGAGAGGCATCAGCCGGATTTTGGTTTGAAAATGCCACTGGTGGCTATCCGTTACTATTTAACCTTTTGGAAAAATCAGCGATGCTCAGCAAAGAGCCGCTACGCGAACGCACCTTGATTTAAAACTAATCTTAGCGAGAAAATCAAGTTAATTTTTGTTACTGACATTGCCGGACTGTGCCAAGTCTATTCCAAAGTCTGAGTTTGCTTGATTAACTGGAGATGCTCGTCATCATTAGTAGCAGTTTTCTCCATGACCGTACCATTATGACCTTTGGTCTGTGGTAACCCAGACCACCCATCACTAGCTTCTTTGAGTGCTGGAACCAATTCAGTCCCTTTGAGCCTCAAACCCAACTCTAACAACATGTCTCCGAGATCTGCTTTCGAGGCTTTGGCATCTTTGAGCTGTGCAAATTTAGTTTCCAGCTCGGCCAAGATCTGCTTTCTGAGATTGATCACATCTTGCTGATGCTGTTCTTTAGTTTCTGAAAGTTCCTTCTTTAGGGAGGTTGACTGCTTGTAGACTGTCTCGTCGAGCACCTCAATACTCTTAGAAAACTTTTTGTTGAGCAGCTCAACCCGCTCCTGAATCTCATTCCTCTCTTCGGCTGCAGTTAAACTAAGAGTACTTATTTTTTTTTCCAGGGAATCTACAGCAGCAGCCATTTCTTTTGAGAGAGTCGTTTTGATCTGCTCAACGCGATCGCGTATTTCCTGCTGCCACATAGATAAGTCAGACTCTATCTTCGTGAAGCGAGTATCATACTCTCGCAGCTTAGAGCCTACTATTATATCACGTATCTTCTCAAGATTTCCCAGTCTTTCCCGCATTTCTGCTTTATTGATTCCATCCATGACCATAAAACTCAAATAAACAATAAACACTTAACCATAAACAATTACTAGCTTGCCTTGAATTCAAGGAGCGTGCCATTTATGTTATCAATCAGATGCTGCTGTCAACCGGAACCGTTGTGTGACAAACATCTTTACCCCCATCACTAACGATACAAAATACTTAAAACCTATTACTATTAGCTTAAAGCCAATACCCTTAATCATCTGCACCAAGGATTTCTGCTTGACCGAGTAGGGGGTTGGTCAGGGGAAACTGGAAGCTTGTGGGATTTATGCATGGGCATGAAAGTTCCGTCTTATATCAAGTCCGGTTGAATACCCATCAATCTTGTAGATTGATGGGGAGATAGGGATATCGCCAGATGGGACAGATTTTTAGGAGATTTTGATTCAAAATCCCCGTTGATACTATATCAACGGGGATTGGTTACTCTTCGCTTTCGATTTCGGCTAAAGATTTCCAGCCTGCTTGCCACAAGCCAGGATCTTTAAGCTGTTTAGCATTCAGCCAAAAACGGACATTCGGGTCACAAGAAGCCACCATTTCAGCAAACACCCACTTTCCTTGGTTTTTACGATTGACCACTTGGAAATGCCGCCAGCCCCAAGTTTTCTGTTTAGCTGTCCATTTTGAACCCACAAGATGAGGGAATTTCTGTTTTTGAGCCATTTCCTGTATGGTCTGGTTTCACTTTCCCACTGAGCACTCACAACTTAGCACTACGAAGAGAGTTTACGCCTTGCCAGTAGACGTGCGGCTAGGATACCGCCGATAAAACCAAATAAATGTCCTTGCCAAGATACATGGGGCTGTGAAGGTAAGACACCCCAAACTAAACCACCATAGAGGAAGCCGACTAGAATTGATAGAAAAATTGAGGGTAGGTTTCGTTCAAAGAAGCCTCTAAATAGCAGAAAACCTAGGTAGCCAAAGATCAGCACACTTGCCCCAATGTGAACTGAATTGGGAGCGCCCAACAGCCAAACCCCAAGACCACCAACCACCATGGTGATGCTGGTAACTACGAAAAAGTCGCTAGTTTCTTGCAACATTACAAACCAGCCTAGGACAAGAAAAGGTATAGTGTTGGAAATCAGATGAGAAAAACCACCGTGGAGAAAAGGGGCAAATAAAATACCCCGCAGCCCAATTGGGTTGCGGGGAATGATGCCATATAGATCAAGTTTCCTTCCAAAAATGAATATATCCACCAGCTCTACAATCCACATCAGAGCGACCCATCCACCGAGAATGATTGCCTGAGTTTGTAACTCACTGGTTATTGATTGTCTTTCCTGCCTAGTCATTGTTGATGAGTTTATGGTGAACAATAATATCGAAACCAATAGACAAATACTGACATTGGCTTACTTCGCAGGTGTTGCTCCATGTCTACAGACTAACTTAATTGATCAAGGCAATTAACCAATGACTAATGACTAATAACTCAACTAATAACTAATAATTATAAATATTTACAGGTTCTATCGCCTCTGCTAGCTCAAATCCAAATACCCGGGAGTAAAAATACAACTCCCCTTCCAGAGTCCGTTTAATCGTTTCTGCTTTACGAAAACCGTGTTGCTCCCCTTCATAGGTAACATAGGCTACAGGTAACCCCTTAGCCTTCAAAGCTGCCACCATCATTTCTGCTTGGTTAGGGGGGACTACCTTGTCTTCTAGCCCCTGGAAGAAAATTACAGGACACGAAAGTTGGTCTGTGAAATGAATAGGCGATCGCTGTTGATATAAATCTTTACGTTCTGGATAAGGACCGATCAAGCCATCTAGATACCGGGATTCAAATTTGTGGGTATCCTTGGCTAGTACCTCCAAATCACTTACACCGTAGTAGCTAGCGCCAGCTTTAAACACATCTCGGAATGTCAGAGCAGCTAGAGTTGTATAACCCCCAGCACTTCCCCCTGCAATGGCCAGTCGCTCACCATCAACTAGTCCTTGCTCAGCTAGGTACTTTGCTCCATTGGTGCAGTCATCAACATCCACAATTCCCCAGTTGTTTTTAAGGCGTTGACGATAGTCCCGCCCATAGCCAGTACTGCCTCCATAGTTGACATCTAGGATGGCAAAACCACGAGAGGTCCAGTATTGAATTTTTAGGTTAAAGGTACTGGAAGTCGCTGCCGTAGGTCCACCGTGGCTTTTGACAATTAGGGGTGGTTTTTCGGAGGTTGGTGCAGTGTAGTCTTTGTTTTGTGGTGGGTAGAAGAAACCATAGGCGGTCAGTCCATTAGTTGTGGGAAATGCGATCGCTTCAGGCTGCGATAGATAGCCAGTATCGATAGCTAACTCACGCTTACTCCTCAGTACATTTATTTGTCCATTTGTCAAGTCCAACTGAACAATAGCGCTTGCTTCTGTTACAGAACCAGCGATAAAAACCGCTTGATTATCAGCTACCTTTAGGTCGGAAATACTGGTGTATGGTGTAGCAATCACCGACCGCTGCTTCGTTTTTAGGTCAATACTAGCTAAATGCCAGTTTCCTTCCTGAGTATAGGTACATATGATTCGATTGGCACCATCGAAGCCATAAGTAGACATACCAAAGACCCACTGGGGTAGTCCAAACTCGGCTTCCATTTCACACAGGGGTTCGATTGCCCCTTGGCTTGGTTGCCAGCGGTAGAGATTCCACCAATTAGTGCGATCGCAAACAAAGTAAAGGACACCATCTGGTGACCACTCTGGCTGAAATACCGACTCATCCCCCCCACCAGCAATAGGCTCTGCAACACCTATAGAACCATCGGTTAAGATTGGAGCTACCCATAGTTGAGTACCATCCCAGGGCATATGGGGATGATTCCAGGTTAGCCAAGCGAGTTTAGAGGAATCCGGACTTAGGCGCGGCGAGGAGTAAAAGTCACAGCCAGAGGCTAGCACTTGAATATCTTCACCGTTTTCTTGGCTGATGCTAACCAAGGTATTGACTGGTTCCCCATCCACCGTGTGGTTTTCTCCCACACAGATTATACGTCCTCTTTCCTGGTCAATTACCCCATCACCATAGCGCCAGTTAGCTATGGGGGTTAGGGGTTGGGGTTTGGAGTTTGGGGTTTGTTGGTACAGACGTTGGTCAGCAAAATTAGAGAAGTAAATTTTGCCATCCTTAACCGCAAAACCACCACCACCATACTCGTTAACCCGAGTACGAGCATTGAAGCGCTCGGGAGTCAGATCAACAGTTTTGCCATCAGGGGTGCGTCGCACGATTACATTGCGTCCAGCTTCCGCAGGTCGCCCTTCAATCCAGTAAACATCCTTTTCATCAAGGGCAATGCTGCCCAACCTAACGCTGCTTTGAACAATCATGTCAGCGGTAATAGGGGATTTCCAGGAACCATAGGGAACAAGGTGTGGTGGTTGGGTCATGGAAAAACTGCTGTAATTGCCTCTAACTTGCTTGGGCTCTATCTACTATCATAACCTGACTACGTGTCCATGGTTAGCGTTAAAGTAGGGATTCCCGTACATTTACCCAAATCGGGCTTGCTTAAATGCATCCGATTGCGCTAAAAGAGTATAGAGGGGCTTCCTTGCCGTACAAAACTCTACAGATCGGCGCATTAACGCAAAGGGGAAGCATTGTAGTTCAGGTATTAGCAAAAGCCAATCCAACAACAGAATTGATTTAGAGATTTTAGAGTATGACTCAAACAGTTACTCACCCCATGGTGAAGTTGCAACGCCATGTGCGTTCACTGGCGGAATCCAATATTATTAAACCCAGTGACAGCCTTTGGAAAATTGCCCTGCTCTATGGGGACAAATGGTCCCACTGGAAACAGGAACTGACTGAATTCGGGTTTACCATGCAAGACCCGATCAGTGACTTACTAGCTGTGGAAGCCTGGGACGAAGAATGATCTGATCCAGTGTCAGGTTAAGTACTTATCGATCTCTGTTGTTCGTAAGAATGAAAATTGACATAAAATTGACAATTAAAACTTGTCAGTGGTCAATTTGCTATTAACAATTTGCTATTAACAATAGAAAATTGACAATTGACAAAAGGCGATCAACGGGGATCAACCATTTTTAGAAGTAATTAACCGGACTTGATCTGACTTGTTTCGCTCCCGTTTGGTGTCCACGCTTCAATCGGTGGAGCTTGGCTATGGATGAGGATACAGCGCGGGTAGGGTTAGTATATCCTTTCTTGATTCCCTTGCCCCCCCTTATCCTAATCACTAGGGATCGCCAAATTCTGGCCGTGAAATTTCTGCTCATATTCTAAGACGCCGACTCCTAAATACAAGCAACCAAAGCCTGGATCAGCTCTTTTGCCGTTTGGTAGCGATCGCAAGCTCTTGGTTGGCAAACCCGCTCAATTACTTGCCTTAATTGGGGAGTAACAGTGGGAACGCCTGATACATCAAACCGATATCCTGAACTACGCCTTTGATAATACTTTAGAGGAGCTTCCCCGGTGAGCAGAAATATTAGAGTTGGGCCAATGGCGTAAAGATCCGATTGAGTGCAAGGCTGACCTCGGTCTTGTTCAGGAGCACTATATCCCTCGGCACCAATCCGTGTGCCTGGTATTGTGCCAATTTCTTTAACAGCACCGAAATCCAACATCACAATTCGGTTATCTCGATGGCGCACCATCAAATTCGCGGGCTTAACGTCTCGGTGGATTAGAGGCGGCTGGCGGTCGTGGATGTAGTCTAAGATATCGCAAGTCTGAATCATCCACTCTACTGCCTGGGGCAAGGTGACTGGTCCAGTGCTCAAGACACGTTTTTCTAAATCTTCACCGTGGATCAGAGCCATTGCTAAGTATTTTTTCCCCCCTTCCACAAAAAAGTCGTAATACTGCGGAATTCCGGGATGATTCAGGGTTTTCAGGGTGCGAGCCTCTCGTTCAAACAGTTCTTGAGCCTTGGAAATTTGAGCCATGTCAGCATTCATTTCCTTCAGTACTAGTAGGAGTGGGTATCCATCCTTGCTGTTAACTTTGTCCCAGGCAAGATAAGTGGTTCCCATTCCCCCCTGTCCCAATGTCCGCAAAACATGGTAGTTGCGAATGACTCCCTCGACTGGCACCAAGGGTTGACCACAGTGAATACAGAACAAATTGCCTGGTGCATTGCCTTGGTGTTGGCATGGCTTAGTAGTCTCAGTCAAGGGCTTGGGTGCTAGGGAAGGTAGTTGCTGGGTTTGAACTTGGAATTCCAGCCTCGGACCTTTCTGGGCTAGCTGAATCAGAGCCTTTTCCGGCAGCACCCCCTGGGAAACCAAGACACCATTGAGGAAGGTGCCATTGGCACCCTGATTGACCAACTGCCACATCGGACCCGATGGGGAAGCACTAGCCCTGAGTTCCAGGTGATGTCGTGACACGATCGGGTCATCGACAATCACATCATTATCAGGAGCACGACCAATGCGAATCGTAGATTTGCTCTGAAAGCTCCACTGCTGCACTGGAGTGGGGCTTAACGGATCTAATAGGGTCAGTGTGACCATAGTCAGTTGTCCTTTGTCCAAAGTCCTTTGTGGGTTTTATCCTTTGTCGGTTTTATCCTTTGTCGGTTTTATCCTTTGTCGGTTTTATCCTTTGTCCAAAGTGACTAACCAGAATCTACTGGCAGCTACTAATCACATACAACTAATCACCTAATGACTAATCACATACAACTAATGACTAATCACATACAACTAATCACCTAATGTAATTTTGGTTGAGCCAAGTTTGGTCGCACCTTCACCCGAACTAGGATTAGTGTAATGTTGTCGTGACCATTATGCTCATTTGCCAGCTCAATCAAGTTAGCCAGACCCTGATCGAGGCTAGCTCGGGAACTTAGTAAAGGCGCTAAGTGAGTTTGCCAGTGATTTTCCAACAGGTCATTATCTGACAAACCATCAGAACAAAGTAAGAATATAGTATCTTCTGCGATATCTATGAATTGCACATCCGGATTTAGGAATTGCTCACTGCGCGGTCCAAGGGCTTGAGTTAGTTGATAGGCATCAGGGCGAGAGTAAGCCAGCTCTGGATCTACTCCGTGCTGGATTTCTCGTTGACCCACCTCGTGGTCTATAGTGATTTGCTCTAAGCCCCGTTTGCGAGTTAGACGATAGACCCGACTATCTCCGACATGGACAATCCCTACCTTGGTATTTTGAATCAACATCATGACTAGAGTCGTACCCATGCGACCGCTGCCAGAGCGAGCATTTTGTTGGTTGATATCGAAAATCGCTTGATTTGTTACATATACCGATTTCCTGAGACTATCTTCTGTGGGAAACTCGTCTTGCCAATTTTGTTTAAAGTAATTCTGGAGTACCTCTACTGCCATAGAACTGGCTACTTCCCCAGCCGCATGCCCTCCCATGCCATCGCAGAGAATATATAAACCACGAGCTTGTATAGTTCGACCAATGGGATTTTCCTGCTTTTTGAGTTGGGTCTCGATGCCAAAACAATCCTCATTATGATCTCTTTGATGACCAATATCTGTACTACCGAGATCATCGAGACTCTGCAAGCTCATTGGCAACAGTACCGTTGGCATGTCATCCCCTTGTTGCTCTTTTCCTGGTAGATCAGACAATAATTCCTGGCTATCAGGAGGTTCAGTGTCTGCCGTTGCCATTTCTGAGAGTACAGCCTCAGTTAATTCCATACCGGATTCGTATGGGTCAGATTCTTGTTCGTCAGCAATCCCTTGCAGATGCGATCGCAATTCCTCAATGGTTTCAATTTCCTTAGTACACAACTGCCGGACAACCGTTGACAAGGAGGTAAATTGGGTTCGCTGGGACTCGTTAAATAATCGTTGCCACAGTTGTCCCAAATCCTCTAAGGTTAGCGGATTTTCCTCCATATCCGGATATAGACGCTCCAAACCTAGTGCTTGGTCTTCATCCACCCGGAGATTCGTCAGTTCCAACAGACTCTGACGACAATGCCAAGGCTCTAGAGCTTGCCAAAGCTTTGCCATTTCATCGAGCCAGTATAGGATTTGCAGTTTAGAAAACTCTTCTGACCCCCACAACTTACTCAGTAACTGCCATTCTGAACGGTTTTCTAGCAGGATTATCGCCTTACCATTTTGCTGCCAAACATCATGAATTTCTGGCACACTAGGATAACATAAGTCCTTGAGAGCCAAATAGGGTTTAGCACTCTGTGGGATATCTAGGACTTTCCAAACGTCTACGTTTTCTTTCGAGGAAGGTTTTGGCTGCTCTTGGGTTGTCGATATATCGAATTTCTCTGGAGACAATTTTGTTTGATTAATCAGGGTTTCTAGGGGAGACTTTTGTAACGGTTGGCAGTCCAAAACTGTGACAAAGATACTATGGTCTGTTGTCTTACTTTCCCCTATCTGAGAGAGTTTCTCAGGTTCTAGTACTCTGTAACGCTTACCTTGGTCTAGATAGACAATTGTTGCTGTTTCTGAAGTTGGGTTTTCGAGATTAAGAATTGACCAGGTGGAAGCTTCAGTAGATTGAGGTTTCTTCTGTATTGGGCTAATCTCTAGTAATGGCTCCTCTCCAGATTCTAGTTCCACTTGATCACAGCCACCTCTGTTGTTTATCGATGCTTCATCAGCGTTGACTGTTGATGCTTGGGACAAGGTGCCATCATCCCCTGGCTCTGTTAGTATAGTATCCGATTCCGTTAGCCACTCTTGTCTTGTTTCTAGGAATGATGCTGGCTGGGTTAGTTCCCTCTCGGTCTGGTCAGACTCTGGTTGCGACACCGCTACTGCCGTAGCCTGATCAGTTGAGGACTCTGACACCTCAACTGGGGTTTGAGGAGAATACTGCGGGGAGGTTGCCGAATTTTGCTGCTTAGAAATAATTGCCCTCCAAACCGTTCCTGTGAACGCACCGCAGTTGTGACAAGTTTCAGCATTTAGGGGCACTTGGCTAGCGCATTCATGACAAGTTTTATCGGTTAGGGAAGTTCCACATCGTTGACAAAACTTGTTGGTATTTGGGTTCTCGAACTGACACTGGGGACAAACTAACATAATGGAACTTCCTTAATCCTTAAATTCCGCGCTTTGGTGGGTAACTTTTAAGATTTAATCTAACTGCCATCTAGTTGGCCACGCTGTAATCTATAATGGCAGCTTTTAGCAGCATAGCCTGATTACAATTTTTACGCTCTCGTGCCATGTCATGCTATAATTAAAGAAATTTTTTAAGTAACTATTTTTTTTCTAGGCTACACCCTATAGTCTACCCAGGGAGCATAGGGGGGATAACAACCAAACGGGAAACTAGCTCTATTATCGCTCCCTTATGGCAAAGCCTCTCCTCTTACTACAGCAAACAGCTGCTATTGTTATACACAAAACTTTAAACTTTTTTTGCGGTATGGCTAATAATATATTATATCTATCTCAGTAGAGCTTCTACTCTCGGGTCAATCTGGGCAAGCTTTTGTTTATGAACATTAAGCTATCTTTAATCATTGCTGCTATCTTAGGGGTAACTATAGCAATTGCTCTTCATCTATCATCTGCGCAACCGGTCAGCATATCCCTAAAAACTAATGATAACTCCAGTAATACCATTCAACATCAACAAGCCAAGACAAAAAAGCTTGAATTAATCTTAAAAACTAAGACCTGTGTAGAGTGTGATCTCATGGGTTTTGATTTGAGTGGAGTTGACTTAAGTGGAGTTGACTTTAGCAGAGCTGACTTTAGCCAAGCTAACTTATCCGATAGTAACCTAGAGAAGGCTAAACTCAAAGATGCTAAAGTGATTGGTGCTCGTTTGGAAAATGCGAAGTTAACCTCTGCTGACTTAGATGGCGCTGATTTTAAAGATACTAACTTGAAAGGTGCTGATCTCAGTGATGCTAATCTGCTCAATATCCGATTGGCTAATGCTGATTTAAGTGCTGCTATTCTTAATCGTACTGAGCTTCGAGAAGCTGACTTGACTGGTGCCAATATGGAGCATGCTGACTTGAGTCATGCTAGTATTTATGGTGCAATTTTGAGGGAGGCTAATCTAACTAGTGCCAACCTTTATAAAGCTAATTTGCGTTACGCCAATTTGCAAGATGCGGTATTGAAGGGTACTAATCTAAAAGGTGCTGATTTACAATTTGCGGTTATGCCTGATGGGAAAACTGTTTATGGCACAGATGATTACTAATTTCTGGTAAAAAAAATTAGGAGTTGGTGAATCAAGCGATGAATAGGAGTAGAGTGGGCATCCTGCCCGCCCGAAAATATATTGAAACTGGCAAGATGCCAGTTCCACGCCTGATGCGCCTAGGTCAAGCGCACCTAAAAACGCTTAAAATCATTCCATTATTAAGCAACGCCAAAAATTAGGCTGCTCCTGGATTAAGTCGCCTCATTTGCCAGGTAGTGTAGGTCCCAATCGGACTCCAAAGTATGTAGGGAAGTAGCAACAAAAACGCCACGATAGATACGGGATAAATCAGTAAAGCCAGGATAAGACTTAATAAGGCACCTGTGCCACCAATAATGGTGCCAACTGTGAGGCTACGAAATAGGAACATCACGGGTGTATAAGCGATGGTGATGATTTCTAGTAGTAGATATAAACCCATCAGCAACCAGGTGCTTCGGCTACCTGGGTCATTTTCCCAAACTATATACGCTGACCAAGCACCGCAAATAAAGATAGTTATCCAGATCAGGGGAATTGCTCTCTCGAAGGTGAGCCATCGCGGACGACGTAGGCGATAGAACCATCTGACTCCTTCGGGTGTGGTGATTAAGTTACCAGCAAATGCTACTAGCAGGGTTACCAGTCCAATTACCATCCAAGATTTAATCATGATTTTGGCCTTGCTCCTAAATTCCCAATTTCCTCAAAAATGAGCAAAAATGTCTTGAATATAGCGGTTTTAAAGGGTATGAGGGACAGATTCCTCGGTTTTAGGGAACAGCGGATCTGGGAACAGCGGATCTGGGAACAGCGGATCTGGGAAAAAACCTATGTAGCTTATAGTTATGAAAAGCGCTGTATACTAAAATAATCGAAAAATACGTCTTCCCTCCTCTCCCCACACTCTTACCCCGATTCCCGATTCCCGATTCCCGATTCCCGATTCCCGATTCCACCCTTCTGCTCAACTAGTTCTTAGATTTATTTGTTATAATACTTGATAATTTTTGGATAAATTCTGCCGTGAATTCAGTAAAGGCTTTGGCTCCAGTTGCTTGGGGTTCATTGATGACTACCGGTCGAAACTCATCCACGGCTTTGGCAACCGCAACATTCCTGGGAATTTCTATACTAAAAATTTTGTCTTTCCCAAAATTATCGGTCAATCGGTTCTTGACTTGTGTAGCCATATTGGTGGCGTGACCAAGGGAGAAAAACAGAATCCCAATCAGGGTTATGCCAGAGCGATCGCTTTGTACGAGCTTTTTGATCTGACCTTCTTCCAGGATGCCAATCCCAACCACTGATAAGGGTTCAGGTTTGGCAGGAATGATATAAAAATCACTAGCAATAATTCCACTACGAGTGATAATATTCTCACTTGGAGGGAAATCCAATAGAATAAAATCGTAGGTTTGTTGAACTGGCTCAAGGGCACGCTTAATTAAATAATTCTCTAGCTGATTCCAGTTGTTTTCAAACTCTTGGGGATTATCCTTTGACTGAGAAAACAGCAATGCAGCCAATAGAAAATCATTGTAGGTTTCGATATCCCCTGGCAATAAATCTAGTCCATCGACTCGACAAATATTGCGCTGAATCGCTTGTTCAATGGGAATATATGCCTGAGTGGGTGACTGAATGACTTGATTAATTATTTTTTTTAAGGTTCGGTCTTCCTTCTTGAGTTTAGCAAATTGGACTGGAGGCATCAGGCTTAGGGTAGCATTAATCTGGGTATCGAGATCTACGATTAATACTCGCATGCCATAATCTTTGGCAAGACAGGTAGCAAGGTTGACGGTGGTGGTAGTCTTGCCAACACCGCCTTTCATATTGACTATGGAAATGGTGTATCCCAGTTTTGACAAAAAGAAAGAGGTAATATAACGTGAAAGTCATTGCAGTATACCATAACAAAGGCGGCGTGGGGAAAACCACAACGGTGGTTAACCTAGGGGCAGCTATCCGAAAAAACCGCAAAAAAGTGCTTGTCATCGATCTTGATAGCCAAGCTAATGCTACCTTTGCTACCGGACTGGTTAAATTTCATGACGAAGCATTTGATGATATCAAAGAGTGTAATATTCTCCATGTTTTGCAATCTGAGGAATTCTTCTCAATCTCGGAAGTAGCTAGAAAATCTGAATTCAGCAATCCAGAAATTGATGTGGTTCCTGCTCACATCGATCTGATGAAATATGAACTTGATATGAATCAGCTTGATTTTAGCCTGCTCATGCTGATGGATAAACTAGAGGATGTTAAAACTTACTATGATGTGGTAATTATTGATACCCCTCCCTCTTGGAATTTATATGCTAGAATTGCTTTGATCACTGCTGACTTTTTAATCATTCCTTCAGACCTCAAGCCTTTTTCTAATCAAGGCTTACTGAATGTGAAAGATTTCATCAGAGCGATTAATGGCTATAGAAAACAAGTCAAGATTAAGCCGCCCCTTAAGGTTTTGGGAGTGTTGCCTTGTAAAATAGCAACCAATAATATGTTTATACAGCATACCTTGCCAAAACGGATAAAAGCAATTTCCGAACGATATGGGTTTGATGTGATGAAGAGTGTTATTTTCGATCGAGATGATTTGGCAAAATGTGCTGAACAAGTTGAAAAAGTAGACAATCAGGATATACCGTATCCTGTGTCTGTGTTGGATTATAAGCCCTATTCTATGGCTTCAGAAGAATTTAGGTCTCTTGCCCAAGAAGTTTTGGAAAAAATAGGCATGTAAACTATAGGGTTTGTATTTGATAGGTGAACATAAGATTGATGGTAAATCGGGAATCGGGAATCGGGAATCGGGAATCGTCAATCGAATCGGTAGGGAGTAGGGAGCAGGTAAGAGGTAAGAGGAAATAGGGAACAGTAGTCAAGATATCAAAGGAGTTTTTACTGTTATGATAAATTAAGATTATTTTTCGTGATAGCATTATAAATGCTATATAAAAATCCGTGTAGTAATTGTGATAATTATTGTCCCCTAATCCCGACTCCCGACTCCCGTTCCCCTCCTGGGAGGGGTTAGGGGTGGGTTCCGATTCCCTACTCCCTACTCCCTACTCCCTTTACATTAATGATAATGACAGAACGCCTAATTATTTTCAGCCGCTATCCAGAGCCCGGAAAGACTAAAACCCGGATGATACCAGCTCTAGGAGCGGATGGTGCGGCAAACCTTCAACGTCGGATGACCGAACATACTGTTGCCCAGGTCAAGGAATTAACAACTGGTCGCCCTGTGTCTGTAGAAATCGATTTTGCTGGTGGTAATCAACAGCTAATGGAGAATTGGTTAGGCTCGACTCTGGTCTGTAAACCTCAGAGTGATGGGGATTTGGGCAAGCGAATCACTTCAGCTTTTGAGTTATCGTTTGCGGAAAGCATGACCAAAGTTGTGATAATTGGTATTGATTGCCCCGATTTGAATAGTTCGGTGATGAATCAGGCATTTGAGGCTCTAGACAATCATGATTTAGTACTTGGACCAGCCAAGGATGGTGGCTACTATCTGGTTGGTCTAGGTCGATTGATTCCAGATTTGTTTGTGGGAGTGAGTTGGGGCACATCTGAGGTTTTGCAGCAAACGGTGGATATTGCTAACAGTCTTAACCTAACTATGGCGATGCTTTCCGAGCTTACTGATGTTGACCGCCCAGAGGATTTATGGGTAGTATCAAATTTGATGGGAGTAGGGAGTAGGGAGTAGGGAATCGGGAATCGGGAATCGGGAACAGGGAGTAGGGAGTAGGGAATCGGGAATCGGGAATCGGGAATCGGGAATCGGGAATCGTGGCACAGGCTTCTAGCCTGTGATGTAGCCCATAAGCTGATAGCTGATAGCTGATAGCTGATCACTGATAGCTAATAGCTAATAGCTTACATTTTGGAACTTTTAGCACTATGGAGTTTTTCTGAAAATATTGTAATCAGCTCCATCATGTCTGTAACTAATTCTTGTTCAAGGCTGATGTCTTCTGATGACTTGTTGATAATTATTACTTCTGTCTTGAATTCTTCACACATAGCAAAGACTAATTCAGCGCTAACTCTAAGCAGCCTATCTTTGTGAGTAATGACAAGTCTGCCAACATTCCCCTGCATGATGCGCTTGAGCAGTTTCTGTAAGCCTTTATTTTGGGAATTGATTCCGGCACCTGAATCTTGAATTGTTTCATACTGCCAACCATTAGCAGTACTAAAAGACTCTAAAATTTTGATTTGCTTGACTAAGTCTTCTTTTTGGTCTTGATCTGAAATACGGGCATAGTTAATGGTTATGCGATCATCGATCTGACCGACATTCCGTGGTGTAATGTGTTTGATATCGGCTACATAAAATCGCCGATGGCCACTGGGAGAACGTTGTGACCTAATCTTTCCTGCGTCTGCCCACCTCCTTAAGGTTTTAACTGAGACTCCTAGCTCACTGGCTGCTTCTCCAATACTAATGGTTAACCCTGACATGTTGGATTTCTCACCTTATTTGAATCTAGTTTGTATTTAGTTTACCTTTTATTATATCGCTATTACGTAATAAATGTCTAAATATGGATAGAAATTAAGGGAACATTGGTTATTTCCTAGTCAGGGATGCTAATTTGTCAGAAACAATGCTAAAGCTGTTGCGTGATAGTAAAAATTTCAATTATCATCCCGGTTCTGAATGAGGCTAGTCACATAGCTGATACTTTGGCTACGGTTAGGGAAGCGTCTAATGTGGAAGTGATTGTGGTAGATGGGGGCAGTCATGATGAAACCGTTGCGATCGCACAATCACTGGGTGCTAAGATTATAGCTGCTGGTACCGGTCGCGCTAGTCAAATGAATGCTGGTGCTGCGGTGGCTACCGGAGATATTCTACTGTTTCTCCACGCTGATACCCGTTTACCAAAAGGATTTGATACCTTAGTTCGCGAAGGGTTACAAAACTATGATACCGTGGCTGGTGCTTTTGAATTAGCGATTGATGCTAACCTGCGGGGGGTAAGGCTAATTGAACGGATGGTGAATTTGCGATCGCGTTTTTGCTCTTTGCCTTACGGTGATCAAGCTATCTTTATCAAGACTAAGGTGTTTACAGACCTTGGTGGTTTTCTTAATCTACCGATTATGGAAGATTTTGACTTGATGCGACGCCTCCGCCACCTAGGTAAAATAACTATCCTTAATCAACCTGTCTTAACATCAGGACGCCGCTGGCAGACCTTGGGGGTTGTCAAAACTACATTAATTAACCAACTGGTGATCGTTGCCTATCATTTGGGGGTTTCTCCTCACCGGATTGTGGGTTGGTATCGTCGGGCAAAGGGGTGAAGGAATCGGGAATCGGGAATTGGGAATCGGGAATCGGGAATCGGGAATCGGGAATTGGGAATCGGGAATCGGGAGTCGGGAGTCGGGAGTCGGGAATCGGGAGTCGGGAATCGGGAGTCGGGAATCGGGAGTCGGGAATCGGGAGTGGGGAATCGGGAATTGGGAATCGGGAATTGGGAATCGATGTGTGACTATTTATAAAAAAATAGTGGGTACGCTTAGTATACAAAAGCTAATGATTTTATAAATGGCAAATGTTTTCGGAGACTGACAACCATAATCGGGAATCGGGAATCGGGAATCGGGAATCGGTATATTTTTCGGGTGGTGGATGTTGTATTTGTGATTTTCAAAAAATAGTGGGAACGCTTAGTATACAAAAGCTAATAATTTTATAAATGGCAAATGTTTTCGGAGACTGACAACCATAGCGATCGCTTTTCTACCATAGAGCCACTCCCGACTCCCGACTCCCCACTCCCGATTCCCGATTCCCCACTCCCGACTCCCGAACTCTAGTTTAAGCATGAGCAATTATAATCAAATTCAGTCTTATCGAGATTTGCGAGTTTGGCAAAAGGGAATGGATGTGGCCGAGAGTTGCTATGTGATCACCAGAGAATTCCCTAAACAGGAAATGTATGGGATGACTGCACAGATAAGGAGAGCAGCTGCATCAATTCCTGCTAATATTGCAGAGGGATATGGGCGAGAATATCGAGGAGAATATGTTCAATTTCTCAGAATAGCTCAAGGCTCTCTCAAAGAATTGGAAACCCATCTTTTCTTATCGGTCAGAGTGAAACTGGCTACTTCTGGAAGCATTAATCCGATTATAGATGAGTGTGAAGCTTTAGGAAGAATGCTACGTTCTCTGATTCGGTCATTGCTAGATAACTCATAATTCCGGAGTCGGGAATCGGGAATCGGGAATCGGGAGTGGGGAATCGGGAGGAGTAGATAGTAGACCTATGCGCAAAAGTAGTTTTCTGATAGTGTTTGCATCAATTCTTGTCTACTGTTCTGGTGATCCCCTGTTCCAGACAACTGCCGCGAAGTCAAGTCTTTGTGTGACTAGTTAAACAATAGTAGACTTCGTTTGATGGAAATAGTTTTGTGGAATAGCCATCTTGGTAGAATAGCCATCTAACGTGGAACGGGCATCTTGCCCGTTGCTCCTGTTACAATTCTATTCGACTCCCGATTCCCGATTCCCGATTCCCGATTCCCGATTCCCGATTCCCCACTCCCGATTCCCGACTCCCGACTCCCGATTATCCATGACTACACAAAAACAATGGCGTTCAGAAATTACTGCACTTCCCTCTTGGTTGCGACGTCCTATTGGTAATGCTAGTGACATCTCAACGGTGCAGCGGATTATTAAACAACGGCAAATTCACACCATTTGTGAAGAGGGACGTTGCCCCAACCGAGGTGAGTGCTATTCTCAGAAAACTGCTACATTTTTGTTGATGGGACCGACGTGTACACGGTCTTGTGCATTTTGTCAAGTAGATAAAGGTCATGCTCCCATGGCCCTAGACCCAGAGGAGCCGCAAAAAGTGGCGGAATCGGTACAGTTATTGGGGTTGCGGTATGTGGTGCTGACCTCTGTGGCCAGGGATGATTTACCAGACCAGGGTGCGGGTTGGTTTGTCGCTACGATGGATGCAATCCGCAAACTCAATCCAGGTACTGAGATAGAAGTGCTAACGGCAGATTTCTGGGGGGGTAAAGGTGAGCAGGATCAAACCTCAGCAGAGTTGCAACAGCAACGGATAGCCACGGTGGTGGAGGCCAAGCCAGCCTGTTACAACCACAATATTGAAACAGTGCAGCGGCTACAGGGCAAGGTGCGCCGGGGAGCACAATATCAGCGATCGCTTGATGTGCTCAGCATTGTCAAACAACTCAATCCCACCATTCCCACTAAGTCCGGATTAATGTTGGGCCATGGGGAAACCAAAGCAGAAGTGATTGAGGCGATGGCGGATTTAGGTAAGATTGGATGCGATCGCATCACCCTCGGTCAATATATGCGTCCCTCTCTCCAACATCTGCCGGTACAAAAATACTGGACACCGGAAGAGTTTGATGAGCTAGGTGCGATCGCACGGGATATGGGATTTGCTCATGTTCGTTCGGGTCCTTTGGTCCGTAGTTCGTACCATGCGGGGGAAAGTTGAAGAGCAGGTTGAAGGTTGGTTGGTTGAAGGTTGAAGGTTAGCTGGTTGAAGGTTGAAGGTTAGCTGGTTGAAGGTTGAAGGTTAGCTGGTTGAAGGGTTAATATGATATACTATTAAATCTCCCCATCCCCCCATCTCCCCATCCCCCCATCTCCCATACTCCCCATACTCCCCATCCCCCCATCTCCCATACTCCCCATCTCCCCATACTCCCCATCTCCCCATCTCCCCATCTCCCCATCTCCCCACTCCTAGCCTTTCACTTTAAGAGCATAATCCCGGAATCGTTCTAAATCTTCCTGGATAGTAGACTCAACTAAGTTACCTAAAAATAAGTTATCCATTAACTGACCAAGAATGCCGGGAATGCCGTAAGCGATGGTCAGCTTAACGATACTGCTATCTTTACGGTCGTAGAAGCGGACTGCACCTCGATTGGGCAAACCATCTACTGATTCCCACTGAATAATCTGATGTGGAACTAATTTCAGAATTCGAGAGAGCCAGCTAAACTCAAAACCTGTACTAGCAAGTTTCCACCGGGATAAGTCAGGATCCTCTTCTAGGACTTCCACTGAGTCAATCCACTTCATCCAGCGCGGCATTTGCTCTAAATCTGACCAAAGCTCCCACGCTAATTCAATGGGAACTTCTACTTCAACTTGTACACTATGTTCCAGCCAATCAGACATGGGGTTTTAGGTTCGTAAAGTATTATTGTAGACTTCGCGATAGCAAAGGGAACAGGGAACAGGGAACAGGGAATAGGGAACAGGGAACAGGGAATAGGGAACAGGGAGTAGGGAGTAGGGAGTAGGGAGTAGGGAGTAGGGAGTAGGGAACAAAAATTCTCACAATTGATTTAGTATTGCAATAGGCAATAGGCAATAGGCAAAAGAAACAATAATTGACGGCAACAATATCATAAAAGCGATGCAGTGAGGTAGCGCAGTCAAGGGGAGCCAGTGTGGTCTTACGGGTCTCGCCAAACTCCCCTCTCTTTCCCTGTTCGTTTATCCGCTGTTCCCTGTTCCCTGTTCCCTGTTCCCTGTTCCCTGTTCCCTATTCCCTACTCCCTATTCCCTATTCCCTATTCCCTCAACTAACCAAAGACTCAATCGCCTTAGCAGCACGACGCCCGGATAGGGTAGCTCCTTCCATACTATCGATATAGTCTTGTTGGGTATAGCTACCGGCTAGGAAGAAATTAGGGATTGGTGTCTTTTGGTTAGGGCGATAGGGGTCCATGCCAGGGGCTTCCCGGTATAGAGACTGAGCGAGTTTTACGACACTATACCAGGTCATGGTCAAGTCTCGTGAGGAGGGAAACAAATTATGGACTTGGTGAAGCACATGTTTTGCGATCGCATCATTACTTTGTCGAATAAATGGGTCTCCTGGGGTTAGTACCAACTGCATCAGTGACCCTTCACCGGCTTTGTAATAGTCACCAGGACTAGTCAGAGCTAAATCCGCAAAGCAGGAAAAGTCAGCATCGGGAGTATACAGTAGATTATCCATCCCTGCTGCTTCTTGGAGTTGCTGGCGTTTCTCGGCATCATGAAGCTCTGTCACCCAGCCATCAAATCGTAGTTGAACCGTGGCCACTGGTACCGTATCAAGCTTGTAGATATTATCGAAATCGGACCACTTGCGCCATGATTTGGGTAACAGCCGTTGAACACCAGGCACATCAACCGCACAGACATAGGCATCAGCGGTGATGGTTTCTTCGGTTTCCCCTTTGGCAATCACTAAACCAGTGACTCGGGTTTCCTCTGGGGTTTCGGTAAACAGAATTTCCCTAACTTGGCGGCGAGTGTGGATTTTTGCTCCTCTTTCCTCTAAATAGTTAATAATTGGTTTATGGAGGTACTCATGAGGAGAGCCTTCCAGCATTCGTAGTACCGATGCTTCGGTTCTAGCCGCAAATAACTGGAAAATCGTTAGCATACAACGGGCAGAAATGTTCTCGGTATCGATGAAACCCAGAGCATAGGCAATGGGATTCCACATCCGCTTTAAACTACCGTCGGAACCACCATGACCGCGAAACCAATCAGCGAAACTGACCGCATCTAGGTCACGAATCGTTTTCATTGCGCCATCGAAATCTATCAAGCCACGCACCAGAGGGCTGATCCCCAGGGCAATGGAGTTTTGCAGCTTATCCTGGAGGGAGAGTTGGGAAGTGGTGAAAAAAGCTTTTAGGCCATTAAAGGGAGCACCAGTAATGAAGCGAAAGTCTAGCTCACCCTTGCGTCCATCCTGATTAATAAAAGTGTGAGTATGCTCCTTCAGGCGCAGAAACTGGAACGCTCCCACCTTCTTCATCAGGTCAAACAGGTTGTAATAGCAGCCAAAGAAGACATGCAACCCCATTTCGATGTGATTGCCATCCTTATCTACCCAGCTTCCCACCTTTCCCCCCACAAAGGGACGGGATTCAAAAATTTCCACCTCATGACCAGCATCCACTAATTCTACTGCTGTGGCCATGCCCGCGAGCCCCGCACCAACAATTGCTAAGCGCATTCTCCCTTATCCTTTCAGTTTCTTTACATATTTTAATATATTCCGGGAGTGGGGAGTCGGGAGTGGGGAGTCGGGAATCGGGAGTGGGGAGTAGGGAATCGGGAGTGCGTTCGCGTAGCGTGACCGTAGGTCAATCGCGTTTGAGTGCTGCGGTGGGGTAGCAATCAGTAATATTTCTATAATTTCTTCTTGAACTTGGTAACTTAGCGCGTTTATCATACGTGATGAAGTACCTTCAATTTCAATTTTCTTCTGCCTGCTCCCTGCTCCCTGCTCCCTGCTCCCTCCTCCCTTTAAGCCTAAGCATTCATAATATCCTCCAAAAGCTGCTCACTTTCTGACAGCCCAATAAACCCTTCTTGTTGTTCTTGTTTAGCTTTAATAGCTATAAGTTCGTCTTCTAATTCTAAGAACCTTTCAAATTATTCTATAGAAATAACAACAGCAACATTACGCCCTTTTTTAGTAATTTTTACTGGCTCTCTTCGAGCTAAATCCAACAGTTCACCAAAACGGTTTTTTGCCTCAGATGCTCCAAGGTTTTTCATCACTTTTTAGGTAAAAATACTAGACATTAAGTCTATTTTAGTCAATAGCAGCATTTGATGTAGGGTGGGCAGTGCTTAGCTTCGAGATTGTCAGCTTTTTAATTGGTATCAACTACTGCCCACCATCGGATTAATTTTATTAAAAATTTAGACTTTTAATTAGAGTGCTCTTGCAGCCAGTTGAGTAAGTCCTCACTGGTCTGAAAATCCCAGATGGCTTCTGATAAACGGTTTAGGTCTTCGTTGGTCAAGGCTTCGATTAATGCCAAGCCATTAATCGTTAGTTTGCCAAAGCGGCTCTCAAGCTGTCGCAATAGTAAATTTCTTTCCCCTTCTTCTCGTCCTTGCCTTTTCGCGAAACTCAATGCACCTCGCGCGTCTTCCAAAACCATCTCCTGTTTGCGGAGTTTTTCCACTTCTGACACACTCAACCCCGCTTGATTCGCTATGGTTAAGGCTTTTTCCAGCTGTGGGATTTCCCTGAAGTTGTCAGGAATAATTTCTAAGTTTGGCGCTTCTTTGATAAAATATATCCACTTATCTATCACACTTTCTAAATCTTCCAGTTGCTTAGTAAATTTAGGAAGTTCCACAAACACCAGCTTTAAGTCATTTTCCTGATAAGGTAAGTGGTCTTCTTCCTCTTGAAAGTAAAAACAGCTAATTACTTTATCGCTGGAAGGGAATAACTTAAAATCCGTGATAGTTAAAGCAATGACTGGATTTATATCGAAATATCCCTGTCCCAATTGCAGTTGATTTCCATAGGTTTTGCACAAGTTATAAACCACTCGCTTCTTGAAACCTTCCACATTCCAGAGTTGCATCTCAATGATAACAGTTGTTCCATCCTCTAATACTGCCTTAACATCTAGATAAGTGTCTTTTAAATCTACTACATCCCCCGCGCTATAAGGATCAATAATTTCTAAATCCTGGATGACGTAATTACCAGAGTATATCATAGCATTGAGGAAAGAAATTAGAATATCCTTACTCTGATCTGAACCAAATATTTTCTTGAAAGCAAAGTCAGTTTTAGGACTGATGAATCTCATGGTTTTATACCTTATTATAACAAAAAAATATATATAGTATTTTAACTAAGGGAGCAGGGAGCTTAGCAGCAGGAGTAATAAATGATAAAAGCTATAGCATCTCTACAGAAAATATCAGATATATTACTGGTTATTTACTATTATTTATGACCTATTTATTATTATAGCCATTTTCAATTTATTAATAAAAAAAAATTCCTAAATCCCTTGACAGTAAATTAATTTATGTATATATTAATTATGTAAGCAGTTTTAAGGAATTACTACTGATGAATGACAACCTTCCACCCAACTCCGATGAAAATACCAACCCTGAAAAGCCAGGTCGCAAACCTAAAAAAGTCAAGCACATCTTGGTCGGTTCTCCTAAACAAGTTCGCAAAACAATTAATGCTATCTATTCCCTTAAATACGCCTATCCCGACGAGTGGAGCGCTTTCGAGCCTACCGGAAAATCTGGTCAGGTTACGACTTTTTTGATTCGATACTTATACCTAGACTAGGATAGTAAATTGCCAGGGCGTCGCCCTGGCGACTATCAAGGGTTAAAGTTGTTTTGTGGAGGGGTATATATCAGGATGAAGGATGAGTTGGGAGGTGGTTACTTTCGAGTAGTTGCTGACTAATTCGATAGTTTATCAGTAGCGATTTAGATTTGAGTGCAGCTCAGCTGTACTTGTGGAAGCTTACAAAATAGAAATCGGTCAAGACTTGGGGTTAACCAGAACTTGACCGAATTTTTTTTATTGATTTATTGGTATAGTTAAGCTGTTCATAATTTAGATTGGGATACCTAACAACTGCTGCGAAGTCTAATAACTTCCACCAGCATTAATCAGCCCTGCCCTCTAGATTTCATCCACCATGTCTAAAATCTGATTATATAAGGCTAGAGACACTCTAAACTCTGAGGTAGCAATTAAGGCATCCATCAACGGCTTGACAGCAACGATGAGATTTTGGTGTTTCGCCTCAACTAAAATACCCAGCAATCCAGTAATCCTTAAGCCCAGACGATCGGCTTCTGCTCGACCACGACGCTCATCAATTAATAGCAAGTCAGCATTGATTTCTAGGGCAAGGGCAATCGCCTCAGATTCTCCAGGATCTAAACTCACCTCACTCTGAAGATGTTCAACTACTTCATAGTTAAGCACTTGCCTGACTTCAAGCCAGGAAGCAGATTGAACTTCGAGAGTGCCAGGAACAGGAGGATCAATGTCTGCAAGTTCACGATAGACTGCTTCAGGAATAATGACTTGATTATAGAGTTGAGGCAGAAGCTGCAAGTGTTGAATGGCTGCCAAATTTGTGATTGCTGATGTATCGCTAATAACAATCACAACCGTCCTAACTCCCGCAAATTTTTCAAGTCAATTTCAAAGTCTTCAACATCGTAGTAGTAAAGGGGAATTTTGCGCTGCTTGAGAAATTGGCGAAACTCGTTGGGTTGCATGTGAGCCAGTCGGCTGGCATAGTTCAGTGTTAGGCGACCTGTTTGAAACAAGTGTAATGCAATTTCCTGACGAAACTCACTTGGGGTAAGCTGGGATGCTTCTAGGATTGTGTCTGAAATAACAATACTCATCGCCAAATTGCCTTATCTATCGTATTTCTAACGATAGCTCAAAAACTTTCTGTTTTTACTAGATTTCAGCTAACTTTTACTAGCCCTCCCATAACTGTCTGGCTCATGGAGGTTATTTCGTTTGCGATCGCACAAATCAATGCTGCACCTAAGCCTGGTCAGGGATAGTCGGGGTCAACCTCAAGATCAATAAATTGTAACAATGCAATAGTTTTCCAACACCCTCTTCTCCCTCTTAACTTACTCATCCCACACCCCCCATCGGTTTTTCCTTTAAATTGCGACAATGCAATACTTTTCCAACACCCTCTTCTCCCTCTTAACTTACTCCTCCCACCCTCCCCACACTTCCCACACAACCCACCCTCTCCCCAAAACATCTCACTCTAATTACTCAAATAAGCCTCTTGTTCCAAATTATCCAGTAAATCCTCAGCAATTTGATACCAAGCTGCCCGGAATTGAACATCCTCTTGTTTATCGGAAAGAGTCTTTCCTTTTAATTGTGGATATGTACTATAAAAAAATTGATCAACTTTCTGATAAAAAGTACCTGGATCAATGTTCAAATCTAGACAACGCTGATAGATTTGCTTTTGCCGTTGCTGCTCTGTGTTACTCACAGATGATTGAGAAGGCAATGATGGTATAGATGGCAATTTCCAGGATATCTTGGGTAATTTTGGTGTAGTAAACCCTCCTCTAGCTACTGCTACCGTTCCAAACACTACTAATAAAGCAATGGACATAGAAAGACCAAAAAACTTTAGTTCACGGTTAGTGGATTGCTGTTTGCGATTGAGCACAGCAGTGAACGTTGTTTTAATGGTTTGACCAGGAGCAGCCACTAAGGTAGCAATCTGGGTAAATAGTGTATTTGGTTGTTTATTTGGTAGCTTAGTTGGTAGATTATTTGGTTGTTTAGTTGGTAGATTATTGGGTAGCTTAGTTGGCTGCTGGCTACTTACCGGCTGGGGAATTACGGTTTCTAGGGCTTCACTGACATCTTGGGCTGACTGATACCGTTCTTTAGGAAGATTAGCCAGCATTTTAGCCAAGACCGATTTGAAGCTGGGGCTAATAGTTATCTCTTGCCAAAGCCAGGTGGCGTGATAACTATCATAAAGGTCTAGAGGCTGTTTACCGGTTAGCAATACTAAAGCAGTTACTGCTAAAGCGTAAAGGTCGCTAGTGGCATCAGCTTTACCATATCGTAACTGTTCATCTGGGGAGTAACCCCGTTTGCCCACTTGAGTTCCAATCACGTGTCCGGTTGATTGGACAATGGCAGTGGTTACCATTTCTTTGACACAACCAAAGTCAATTAATACTGGCTTATTGTCAGAATTCCGTTTAATCAGATTATCCGGAGAAATATCCCGATGAATGATCTGCTTAGAATGAATATAATCTAAAACTGGCAAGATGTCTTGGAGCAGTTTAATCACATCTGCTTCCCTAAACTTTTGACCCTGGACTAACAGCTGGTGATAGGTTAACCCTTCGACATAGTCTTGTACTAAAAAGAGATAATTTTTACGACCAATACTGGTTCTAAGTAACTCTCGAAAACAAGGAATTTGGTTATGTCTGAGCTGGTATAGCATCCCAGCTTCTCGCTCAAATAATTCTTGAGCTTTTTGTAACTCATAGTTGTTTTGAAGTTGGGGAGCAAATTCTTTAAGTACACAACGCTCTTGGTAGCGATTAGCATCTTCAGCGAGATAGGTCCGTCCAAAAGTTCCTTGACCTAAGTCGCCTAAGATTGTATAGCGGTCTTTGATAATTGCTCCAGGTTTTAAGGTATTAGACATAATAGCCGCCAATAATTGATAATCTATAACGCTGGGTGTGGGGAGGGTGGGGAGTGTGGGAAGTGTGGGGAGGGTGGGGAGTGTGGGAGGGGTGGGAAGTTACTGGTCATCAGATAGGGGAGTGTGGGAAGATGGAGAGGACAGAAGAGAAGAGCGATGGCAATTAAAGAAGATGGGAAAGATAGGAGCAGAAAACGAAAAAGGTAAAAAGTATTTTAGAACTCATGAAGATTTGGTTATTTATCAATTGGCATTTGAGACAGCGATGCTAATTTTTGAACATTCTAAAAAGTTCCCAGTTGAAGAAAAATATTCATTGTCTTGATGCAATAGCGAGTGGGGGAAACCCCCAAGACCGCGCTGCATCGCTAACTGATCAAATTCGTCGTTCCTCTCGCTCAGTCTGTGCTAATCTCGCAGAAGCTTGGATAAAACGGAGATATAAAGCCGCTTTTGTAGCTAAACTGAATGATTGTGAGGCAGAGGCAGCAGAGACTCAAGTTTGGTTAACCTTTGCGGTGAAATGCCAGTATCTCACGGTCGAACAAGTCAGAGAACTCTACGGAAATTACAATCAAATTCTTAGTGGATTAGTCAAGATGATCACCAATCCAGATAATTGGTTACTCGACTAACTCCCCAAGCTCCCGAAGCTCCCCACACTTCCCCATCTCCCCATCTCCCCATCTCCCCATCTCCCCATCTCCCCATCTCCCCATCTCCCCATCTCCCCACACTTCCCACACTTCCCACACTCCCCACACTCTCTTAATGACCCAGCATCTCTTGTGCCTTCTTAATATTGTCACGAACTGATTCAGCTGATATCTTGAGGGAGGACAGTTCATAATCTGTCAACTTTAATTCCAAAATTTTTTCGATACCTCGACACCCCAATCGGGTGGGTACCCCTATAAAAATATCTTTTAAACCATATTCACCCTGAAGGTAGGCAGCTGCGGTGATTTGGCGGGATTGGTTGTGTAATATTGCTTCTACCATCAAACAGGCAGATGATGCTGGAGCAAAATAAGCACTGCCAGTGCGCATCAGTTCTACAATTTCTGCTCCGCCTCGGCGAGTCCGTTCGATCAGGGCTTCTATCCGGTCTGGTGTCATCAGTTCCGTGATGGGAACACCGCTAACGGTAGAGTAGCGGGGTAGTGGCACCATTAGGTCCCCATGGCCTCCGAGCACTACAGCATTGACATCCGCAACGGATACACCATTTTCCATGGCAATGAATGTCCGGAATCGGGTAGAATCCAACACCCCTGCCATGCCCATGACGCGATGGGGTGGTAAGTCAGTAGCTTGCCAGGCTAGGTAGGTCATCACATCGAGGGGATTGGTGACCACGATTAACATGGCATCTGGGGATTTTGCGATCGCATTTTTAGCCGCTTCCACCACAATTTTGGAATTGATCTGTAGCAGGTCATCCCGACTCATGCCTGGTTTCCGGGGACTTCCTGCCGTAATCACCACCACATCGGAACCAGCAGTATCAGCATAGTCATTAGTTCCGATAATTTGGCAATCGTGACCTTCAATGCCCCTGGCCTCCATTAAATCGAGAGCAATGCCTTGGGGCATACCTGGTTTAATATCCAGGAGTACGACATCGGCCAGATTTTTCTCAGCAATCCGTTGGACAAGAGTACTCCCTACTCTACCACCACCGATTACGGATACACGGTTGTCGTGGCAGGCAATTGGGGAGTTGGGATAGGGTACCATGATCGGAATGGGTAGGGTGGAAATGCGTTCGCGTAGCCGCTCTTAACGAGCATCGTCTTCAAAAGGGATGCTCGTTAAGACGATACTTTTCAGGCCGGTTAAGACGAGATTTCCAACTGGTCAATACGTAACCAAATGTTGGGGGTAGGTACCCGACCAAATTTGACCAGGGCATAATCCCCCTTAATATCAACAATTTCCCCATCGGTTTCAAACAGATAAGAGGAAAAGCGGGGGTCACTTGCTTTTGCTTCCAGGCTACCCTCTAACTGGGCTTGGATAGCCCGAACCAATACTCCCTTTTTAATTTTCCCAGCCATAAAATCTCTTTTGTCTTTCCTCTTCTATTCTATCGGGGGAATGAGAAATCGGGAATCGGGAATCGGGAATCGGGAATCGGGAACAGGGAATTGGGAATCGGGAATCGGGAATCGGGAATTGGGAGTCGGGAGTCGGTAAAAAATCTTGTTTACCTTATTACCATGAGAACCGATAATTACCCTTAATAGAAATCTCCCCATCTCCCCATCTCCCCATCTCCCCACACTTCCCACACTTCCCACACTTATCAACGCTGACAGTTCGGACAAAAGTGAGCTGAGCGACCGACTAACTTGGTTCGCTGGATGGGGGTGCTACAGATACGACAGGGTTCTCCGGTGCGACCATAAACCCAGGCAATCCCCTTATAGTTGCCATTGACTCCCTGGACGTTGATAAAATCACTAAACGTGGTACCACCAGACTCAATCGCTTTTTCCAATACTTGGATAATCGCGATGCTCAGCTTTTCGATCTGCTCTAACCCCAAATCTTTACAAAGGGTTTCTGGTCGAATACCACTCAAGAATAATGCTTCATCGGCATAGATATTACCTATTCCTGCTACCAGGGATTGATCGAGCAAGGCTGTTTTAATCGCACGCTGGCGGTGATGGAGCTTACTAACTAGGTAATCTGTAGAAAATTCCTGGGAAAACGGTTCTGGTCCGAGTTGCTTTAGACCAGTGATAATAGTTTCTGGTAATTGGGATGGCGGAATCCACCACATTCGACCAAAGGTGCGCTGGTCGATAAACCTTAACTCCTGGTTGTTTGGGAAAAACAATCGCACTCGCGTGTGTTTTGGGTGAGGCTGGTCTTGACTTAGCCATAGCAGTTGACCAGTCATCCGGAGGTGAACACCTAACCAACCGGCCTGATCACTGTCTGACTTGCTTAGTTTAGCGAGTAGGTATTTGCCCCGTCGATACCAATCACTAATGGTGACAGTTTTGAGTTGGGCTAAAAAATCTTTCGGAGAAATAGGGTGGGCGATGGTGCGCGATAGTAACACCTCTCCACCCTGGATTTCTTGGCCTGTAGTCACTTGATTTAGACCCAGGCGAATTGTTTCAACTTCTGGTAGTTCCGGCACGATTGAGTGCTTTAGTTAATCAATGGTGAGTGCAAGCGTGTTAACTTAGCACTCTACAGACACCAGGAACTCAAATTCCTGAGTCTGGCTAGGTTAACCAACTACTTCCAGTTCAGTCGGTGCATAGTTATTGGTGTTAACCCCAGAGGGGCTACCGCTGTAGCCAGTATAGTTGACCTTATCAAAGCGGACAATCACTGGGTATTTGATACCACTCTTGTCTATACTAGCCACAGTTCCCACATCGTTATACCAGTAGGATTCTTTTCTTTTAATCCGAACTTTTGCACCACGTTTTAGTTCTGCCATAAAAAAATTTACCTTACGCTCTAGTTCTACAGCGTACTACTCAATTAGGCTTCTCCGTTGACTTAATTGTTTAAGTTTTATTAATTTACCTCTAGGGAGTAGGGAGTAGGGAGTAGGGAGTAGGGAGTAGGGGTAAGAAAATTGACTGTATCTCATGAGTATGATTAACTCTATGATTACCCTTACTAAAAATCTACTACGTTTACCAGGCTTACCACGCTTACCCTGTCTAACACACTCTTCCCCCTATTCCCGACTTCTCGGAGAAGTCTATAGAGTTTCGTAGTAAGCGTAAGGTACATTTAAATTTTCTTCCCTGCTCCCTGCTCCCTGCTCCCTGCTCCCTAAAACCCTGGACTTTGTACCCCAACCAATTGAGAACTCCTATAATCTGACAAACGCTGCCAACTCAGCTTTGATGTTTCCTCATCGAGATGCCAGCGTAATAACTGAGCTGGTTGACCAATGTTGAGGGTTGGTAAACCGATGGCTTGGCGAGGGGAAACCGTTGCGAGGGCAATGCCATTCTCAATGCTACAAATCCCCCACTGGACTAAATTCTCTACCCCTACCAATAATGGCAAGGTTGTCCCAGATA
>NZ_JAAHHZ010000340.1:0-4982 GCF_010672005.1 Moorena sp. SIO4A5
GAAAACAAAGGTGGTATTTCCCGTCACTGTCGAGGTCTGGATAAGGAAAAACTTTAAAATTATCTGTTTGTCGATTTCCTTCGCTCCTTCCTAAAAATTCCATCAAATCAAAACTCTGGGCTGATAATTTGAGCCGGTCTAGATGCTTTCGGTAATCTGGACGCGAGGGTGACATAACTCGGTTGGCAAAAAACGCAAACAACTCCGTGGAACAATAGGTCTTATTCCACTCTGGAAAAGACATTAGAGGCTCAAACCCAAATTCTTTTTGCGCTTCCTTTGCACCTTCTATATAAACAAAGGTGTAAATTTTTCCATTAAATGTCAATCGACCCACTGGGTTCCACGATCGACTTTCATGATCTTGCCAAGCTAAAAATAAAGTTTTTGAGGAAGTGATATTCATAAATTTAATAGACAGAGCAGTCTTTTTTTGTTGGTGAGCAAAATTTTCTTAGCAAAGTCAGATGCTTCTTTTGAGATACGACAATCTGGAAATGCCTGTAAAGTTGAATTTATCTGTTGCTCTGAAATTTGTTCAAGACGGTTGAGCCACTCCTGACTAGCTTTAGGATAGTGAGTGTTAACGTATTCAAAAAGTTCAAATGTTTTCAGAGGCTTTTTTTCATTTTCGTTAAGATAAAAGGCTGACTTGCACCCATTTACGTAAGACTCTACAGACCTATGCTGGCGTTTAGTATCAGAAAGTTCACGACCCAGGCATGAGGCGTGATCGTAAGTGGGAGCTAGATAAATACCTGTTTGAGAGGTCTTAGGAAGTACAAACCCCCAATTTTCATGATGACGATCACCATTACCAATCCACGCATCTAGCAGCAAGTAGCCAACAAACAAATCTCTGGCATCTGTGAAACCATCAGGTACTGTCCAACTAGGGGGGAAGTTAACAGATTTTTCTCTAATCGCCTCCATAACCACTTCAATTGTATGTTGATAAGCCTTTTGCGTAACCAAAGCGGGATAATCAGGATTAATGCCACTAAGTACTTCATTACCATGCACTAGGGTTTCTCCCTCTCCTAAAAAATTGACTGTAATCACCCCTTTGTTTCCATCGGCTGTTTCTGCTAACTCATACCGCGCCGCAGGTATATCTAGAAGATTGCATAACTCAAATGCCACTTTTTCTGACCAGTCTTCTCCTGTGTTTTGGCGAGGATACTTGAACAGACACTTTTTCAATTGAGAATGATCAAACCAAAATTTTTCCTTTGTCCCCATTGTTTCCTCTTGAGCCTGACTCTCTTGCTCCGAAGTTAAACGAATGATCTCGTACTGATTTGCTACCACCTACAAAACGCTATTAAAACCCATTTACTCAAAGATGAAGTCACGTGATCGCCCTCTTCTGTCATTTTGGCACAATCGAACCAATTGGCGTCATTTCAGCCTAGGAAAAATCAGGGTTTGACCCCAGTTTGACAGAAGAGGGGTATATCGAAAATTATTATAAACTTAGCATCAGGCACCAGCTGTTTCAGGGCTTGCGAATGACCTTTGGCATCACAACAGTTGCGGAACCGAGCGAAAACGACTGGTGGCATCGGTGGTAATAGGCGAACCATGACCCATGGGTATAGGCTTAGATGATGCGACATAATATGAAGTTATCTCCTTTACTTTAAGGGGTAGCCAGAGCCAGCCTTCGCCCTTGCAAGTACGTCAGGCTGGCTCTTCCCGTGGATTTGATTGTCCACGGTTTCATTATAACATAAAAATTTGCATATTATAGCATATTTTTAAAAGTTTTGTAACAAATTATTGAGAGAGTCGGGAGAAGTACAGTTTTATCGAATTGGGGAGTTTGTTCCCGTAGCGTGGCCTACGGCCAGGGGAAAAGAAAACCCCATCCTCCAAAATCAGAAGCGTTTAGATGGAGGGGAACAGGAATGGAACCAAGTTGACTTATAGATTAACCTGTTATAGTACCTAGTTTCCATGATAGGAACGCAGGCATTGCTAATACCGAAAATATTCAAGTCCTGATAAGTCCCAAAAGCGGACTTAAACTCACTTTTCGTTATCTTTATAAGCGTGCTGATACCAAAAATAACAGAAAATGATAGTGGTGATTTTGTTTGCAATAAGTAGGTCTTGTGTTTGACCTAGCGCCACTGTCGAAATTGCGGTATCGGAAAGCTGAGCGACCACTTGCGTCAGGGGTGACAAGCAGACTAGAAACGTTTTGGGGTAAGCTTTTGAGCCATGCTATTCCCAATGTTCCGAATCTGCACATTGGCAGGATCCCAAAGGCGTGTACAGTTTTTTGTCCTCTTTCATCGTCACCATCTGATGGGTTTTTGACCAGTTCTGACCAAATATGTGCAGCGTTACCAAATCAAGGACTAAAACTATCAAGACCCTTGTAGGGAAAGACTTTAACAGCCTTACATTGACCTGATCTAAAGGCTTGATTTTTCTGTCGTTGGAGGTTATACTGACGACTGCATTGAAAAAGCGATTGGCCGTAGGCCACGCTACGCGAACGCACCAACTTATCCCGGAAGTGCGATCGCTAAGTAAATGTAAAACCATTCGAGATTGATCATGACAAAAAATCCAAATTTCGCACAAGTAGCTCCCATCAACCTAGGACACGGATACAAGATTGAAGGGCTGTGGCACCCCCAACTAGACAAATTTGGGTCTGGTGCTTCCCAATTAGCTAAGCTTTTCCAATTCGACCAATCTTAGGCTTCAAGGACACTCAAACGCTAATTAGGCAAGGGTTTCCAATTCGACCAATGGAAGTCAGAAATCCACCCAGACAAGGTAAATGTAGTCTTGGTCGAGACAATCGCAGATTTGATTTGGGAATTAAGCATTCTGAAGATCGACAAGCGGAACGAAAACCTTATCCCTGGCCAGAAGACAGCCATAAAGATAGGCAAAGGATTGATGAGTATGGGACTGGTTGAGCGCTACCGGGACGGTTTTGGCTTCGAGAGTGACAAAAACTTCAGGGATAGCTTTCTCCAAGAGCAAGTGAAGCGGTTAGAAGGGGAAGTTATCGATCTACGGAACAACGACGAGTGCTGGCGGTACCTTAACCAGGAACTGAAGCAACAGCTAACGGATCTCTGTGAGGGTATGGCTGAACCTGATCAGTTAAGGACAGAGAACGAGTATTTACACCGCCTCCTTCGGGAAAATGGCATAGACCCGTACCAACCCCGATAACACTCCACAATACTCCACTCAATTCTCCCGTCTCTCTGGCGGGATTTTTATATTGATATTACTGCTTTGCTTGTTTCTGCTGCTTGAGCTTGTGCTTCAATAAGGAACTAATTCCTAAAGCTCCCAAAGCTAAAATCCCTAGAATAGAAGTAGGCTCGGGAACTCTTTCACTTGTAGACAATGACAGCTCAGCACGAGATACAATGGCATCATCTCTGTAAGATACCGAAATTTTGCCACTATTAGCATTAAATACCTTCTCGATTTCTTCTGACTTGTAAAACTCCAGTAATTTTAAAGATAGCGATTGCTTGGTTCCTATTGGTAAATTGCGGGGCGGAGCAATAATAATAGGATCTAATCCTATGATCCCAAATGTATCATTAGTGATCAGGACGTTGTTTGGTGTCAGGTCTAAAATTAGGTTCGCTTGGGATAAGTTATTGATTGATGTAGCCAAGTCAGAAAAATCAAAGCTCCAACTTGTCTGTTCATCAATCCCATTACCAAGGATGTTATCCCCATTCCTTTCTATCGTAAAATCGCCGTTTTGTAGGGTTTGACCAATACTGGGATTTAGGATTATTGAAGGAGTTGAACTGCCAATGGCTTCAGCTGTGAAATCAAGACGACTAGCCAAGGCTTTTTCAGGTATTAAGCAACTGCTCAAAACGACGGCAACTGTAGCCACTGAGAACACTTTTAAAGCAACCATATTGATACCCCAAACCAAAAATCACGTTAGAGTTAATGATAAAATAACTATATTATAGTGGCAACCATTGAAGGATGGAAGGATAGTGATCGCACTCCATTCTGAACCCCACCTCACCCTATCCATACTTGGCGGAGAAAATCCCAAACCTGCCAATCTAATTTCCGCGATTAGCCCTTCGGGCTAAGCTTGGCCGTAGGCCACGCCAAAGGCGAACGCGATCGCGTAGCGTGGCCTACGGCCAATCGCATTCAGGACTTCCGAGCACGTTATGATTCAAGGAGTATTAGTTACATCGGGCAAACACGATTTATCCATGTAATCGAGTGACCGCTGGCATTTGACATCACAGCGATCACCATTTTAGTCAACAGCTCTATCCGACAATGAAACAGCCTTGGGGTGTTAGGCGGGATTCCTCTTGCCTTAAAAGGATAAGCAATGTCGCTCATGAGTATGAGAATTGGGCGTTGCTGATTCTGGGTATGATTCCGCCCCCCTAGCCCCCCAATTCTGGGGGGAACAAAACTCTTAAAGTCCCCCGCCCCCCTAGCCCCCCAATTCTGGGGGGAACAAAACTCTTAAAGTCCCCCAAAGTTGGGGGATTTAGGGGGCTTGACCAACTTCAATTCAGCAACGCCGTCTAACTATCCCTCAATAATATCTGTAAGCAAAAGATTCAAGTTTTCCACCGTTAACAAAGGCAAATTAGGATTATCCGTACTATTCACATTTTCTGGATTGGAAAAGAAACTAAAACTAAACAGATATCGTCCCCTGGTTTGATTGGGGTTTTTCTGAGTCTGCCAATTGTCAATTTCTCGGACAATATTTGTTCGCAGTTGTTGAGTCACTGCTAACATATCGGTGGAATCCCCAGACTTTTGAACCGTAAATCGAGGAGTTAGTATAACAGGTAAGGAAGCTAACAGTTCCTCTTCATTAGTGTTGCTAGCTAAAGCAAAGGCATACTGACAGCTAATCCGAATATCATAAGGACGGTTAATGATAGCTGGCAGCAAGACTTTGAATAACTCTTCGAGATGCTGTGTCAAAGTTTTACTTC
>NZ_JAAHHZ010000341.1:0-4981 GCF_010672005.1 Moorena sp. SIO4A5
AGGCTTGAGCCTTCTCCTCTGGTGTGCAGCTTGCGGTAGCCACTGCCTCGTCAATGATAATCTCACGGATTAACGGTGGCAGCAATTGGTAACCAGCTAGCAGGGGAACAATTTCTTCTGCACTAATGACGCGATCGCCTATTCGTAAAACTGTAGTTGTCCCCATAAGAAATGTTTGGCTTTGTGGTAGCGCGGTTGTGGATATGATTTAGATATCGCCCACTGTATATTATAATTCCTAACTCTAAAGCTTCAACAGTACAGTTTTTGCACATTTACGAAACTAGGGTATGGGGAAAACGCTTTCTCGGGTTTTTGCTACTGGGTAACTGACTACTGACACCACATTACTTGATGTCATTCCATGGGTTGCAGTAATGGGGTTGATTTTGCCTTGCCCACGGAGCAAATGGCTTATTGGTTGAGGCTCGGTTCTGAGCAACTGGGCTGACGGCTAATAGCTGATACCTGAGTACTCGCCACTTGGTATCACTATATATTAAGTTTTAAAAAGATTTGGGAAAGCCAAATAAATCTAATCAAAGTATCTCAAATAACAAAACCAGGATCACAGACCCTAGAGCACCGAGCTATTACAAGGGTATTACAAGTTGCGGAGATTGATTTTACCTTGGTGACTGATTAGCCGAATAGCTATCATTTCATAATAACATAATTCTGATTTTAGAGCATGTGTAACATTGTTAGTCTGTCATTGATAATTAGTCTAAGCTAAGAGATTGTCCTGCCGTTGGGATAAGCGTGAAGCGTAACTATTGCAGAATATAAATCCGACCTGGCATTCTGTCATGATTATAATTACTGAGCAACCAAAACTCGCTGCTTATCGCTCTAGTTCATTGGTCTGAGTCTGTATTTCATTTTTCGCGGGTTTCCCCATTAGCTAGGTCTGTGTTTTACTAGTTCCCTCACATTTTTGTTTGTGTTTGTTCAACTGACTTCTCACCCCTAAAACCCCAATGGCTAGTAACCCCAATACAGAGGTTGGTTCTGGAACTGAGGTGGGATCAGTGGGTGTTGGCACTGAGGGGGGATCAGTGTGTGTTGGCACTGAGGGGGGATCAGTGGGTGTTGGCACTGAGGGGGGATCAGTTGGTTCCAGTCTGACTACATTGACATTATCGATTAGTAGTCCTGAATCAAAGGCACCATCCCCAACATCTGTTACACCTATGGTCAAGGTGTAGGTTCCAGAGCCAGCAATTTTCTGAGAGTAGGTGCTAAAACCAGTTTCATTCACAAACGGTGTCATGGAATCAGCTAATACTGAGAAGGTATCAGCCAAACCATTCAACTGACCGGAAATTCCCACAAAAGCGAAGTCATTAAAATATTCAGAACCGAAATCATCTGTGAGGAAGTTGTAATCGAAATTAAGAACATCTCCTGCAACTGCTGTAAAGGTAGTTCTGATTGCTGATCCTTCAAACACCTCCCCCTTTCCTTTGCCGATCTGATCCAGCACTGTAATGTCCAGCTCTAGAAAATTGGCTAGCTCCACGAAGTTTTCTTGTTCCTGGGGAAGGAATGTATCTAGCTGGGCATAGAAACTGCCGTCAGTAGGTTGACTACCAAAACCTGCAGTGCGCACAGAAGCACTACCCAATATTTCCCAGCCCGTAAAATAATTTTCAAAACTACCATTAGTGATGATGGTGGCTGAGGCAGGATTAGTATCAAATAGACTGGCCACACCGATCAGGCTGACAATACCTGTTCTCAAAGAGAAGCGCTTGTAGTTTTTAAGGTCAAACATATTGATTATCTTTGTTGAGAACTAGAGATTAGTCATTGGTAGATGCTTCCCAGTTCCAAAGTGGATATTTTTTCCGAGTAGACGCTCTTAACCCATCTGACAGTCTTAGGTTGAAGACTGACCAGATTGCTGATTGGTTCCACACCTAAACTCGAAGCTGATCGTGAAAATCCGCGCATCACCTGTGGTTAATCATGCGATGATAAAATCGCCATCAACTATATCTAGATTTATATCGTTTTTATCAACATTTTTTAGGATAGCTAATGTTCTGAAGGGGGTGTACCCTTGAATACCATCTGGATCTACTCTAATATAAGTATCTGAACCAAACTGCTCAATTGTCAACCAATCTCCAACATTGGCATCTGAATTCAAACCTTGGTTGTGAAAAAGATCCCAAAAGAAACCAGAGGTTATAACCACAACATCTTCATCGTTGGGATCGAAATCTTCAATGATGTCCATCCTCTCGGAAAAGTTACTATACCAGGTCAGATCACGATCATCATCATAACCAAGGTTGATAAAGTCACCTCCACCACCTCCAAATACAGTGTCAGCCCCCCCTTGAGCGTCGATATTATCTGGCTCTGGGGTACCTGTGAGCCAGTCCCCTTTGTCTGTGCCATGTAGTGGATTAACATTTCGTGGATTAATATCTCGGATTTTCATAAGTGTTTAGTATGTGCTAACTCTGTGGTTTTTGATTGTTTTAATCATTTCCTTTAAGTCATGAGCAGAGGCATATTTTTCTCTATTAACGAGAAAATAATAGTTACTGCTACTGAGGGTTTAGAGTGGCAGCACACCCAGGAATTACTCTCCTAAAAGAGAAAACTATATTTTTCTCCTTGTCCATAAAAACCAGATAAATCCTAACTCATTTTTTCAGTATAAAATTGGTTTTAACACTAAAAATATTTCCCATAAACAATCTTTACTAACAGTTTAAAAATAGTGATAGTTTGTGTGGAGAATGTGAAGAATTTGATAATAATAAGGAAAGGTCAAGTGATGATGCTTATTCTTAGTTTTTCAATCCACTTAGAGGAAAATCCGGAATACTTGTCTGACAATTTTTCTGGTTATATCACAAGTGTTATCACAATTGTATAGACAAGATGCAGCCACAAAGGGAGGTAAGGCGCGCAAAAGCTATTAAGGGATTAAAGGGATGAAAGGGCTAATAGCAGGAAGAGGGTTAAGAGGGAGAAGAGGGGGAAGTTATAGCACTACGCATTAAAGTTAGGACATTGATACAAGCAGCAAAACCTTGTGTAGTAAACTTTTGCCTCTTGCCTCTTGCCTCTTGCCCTTGCGCGTAGCGCTATATACCAATTTCATTTATTCGAGCTACAGATGCTGAGCAGGTATAAGTTACAGGTTGCAGGTGATCAGCTTACAGGTGATTAAGCTAGTGTGCATTTAATGGGCATATTTTATACTTTCGGAATTAGGGAAGGTAGACAAGGGGGGATAAAGGGGCAGTGTTGTCTTTCCACTCTTGTCTCTCTTCCCAGTCTTCCCCCAGAAAAGTATTGCTGATCAAGGTGTCCTCTACTCCAGATTGAGTGTGCCATTCACCGATAACCCAAGCCTCGATGGTGATGATTTTGCCAAAAAAGCCGTCTCATTCGTCTATCCCCTGGTTTAGCATTGGCATGACTGCCATTGTTTTACTGTCACTCGCCCTGCGATTTTGGGGGTTGGGTCGATTTAATCGCCTAGTATTCGATGAAGTTTACTACGCTATATTTGCCAATAACTACTTAACCGGTACTTCCTTTTTCAATCCCCATCCTCCCCTAAGTCAGTACATCATTGCCATTGGCATCTGGATTGGCTCTCATCTACCTTTTGGACAGGATACAGTTAACGAGCTGACTGGTTCCTTACGCTCTACCTGGAGTTACCGATGGCTGAATGCCCTGACGGGTTCTTTGATTCCGATCGTAGTGGCGGCTCTGGCTTATCAACTCAATCGACGTCGCAGCTATGCCTTGATTGCTGCTCTGTTCGCAGCTACTGATGGTTTATTCCTGGTAGAATCCCGCTATGCCCTGAACAATATATATTTAGTGATCTTGGGATTACTGGGTCAGTTGTTTTTCCTTCTGGCTCTGAATCATCAGGCTGCCAAATCCTGGCTGATGCTAATCCTATCTGGTGTGTTTTTTGGTGCTTCCGCAGCGATTAAGTGGAATGGCTTGTGGTTTTTGTTAGGGATTTATATAGTATGGGCTGTCGCTTGGGTATGGCAATTATTTAGAACCTATTTTGGGCAGACAACCCGTACTCGCTCCATACCATCGGGACGCCATCCATTACAAAACCTGACCCAACTGAATATCGGGCACATCCTGCTGAACTTGGTGATTTTACCAGTTGTTACTTACAGCCTGCTTTGGATTCCTCACTTACTGATGAATCCTAGCCCTGGATTCTGGGAGTCTCAAGTCAAAATTTTAACCTTCCATCAAAATGTGGGCAGTGGCACTGATGTCCATCCTTACTGTTCCCGGTGGTATACTTGGCTGTTAATGTGGCGTCCGGTTGCTTACTTCTATCAGACTGCTAGTCACAGCCCTGAGGCTGTTCCCACTGACTCCCTCTTATCGGCTGATGCGAGCAATGTAATCTATGATGTCCATGCCATGGGCAATCCTTTCCTATGGTGGCTCTCGACTACAGCTATTTTGTTGCTGCTGCTGCTGTTAACCCAACGCATCTTAGAAGGGGTGGGCTGGAAATCTATACCAACCTCCTATACCTGGATTACCCTCTATTTGATCGTAAACTACGCCGCTAACCTATTGCCCTGGACGAAAGTGACTCGCTGCACGTTTCTTTATCATTACATGGGAGCTTCAGTGTTTTCTGGATTAGCACTGGCGTGGCTAGTTGACCGCTGGCTACACAGTGAGAAAAACCAGTATCGTAGTGCTGGTTTCACTGTCATCTTGGTAGTTGTACTAGCTTTTATATTCTGGTTACCAATTTACTTAGGTCTACCCTTGTCTGAGTCAGGTTATCAGCTGCGGATGTGGTTCCGCTCCTGGATTTAGGGACAATTTATTAATATCAGGGTTCAGCACTTATTGATGTTTTAGATAATGAAGAATGAGAAGTTGATCAGCATTTATTTTGCCGCCTGTGGCTAGTCAATAAGAATGACATAAGCCAATATAGGGCTGAGCAATA
>NZ_JAAHHZ010000342.1:0-4974 GCF_010672005.1 Moorena sp. SIO4A5
GGGTCACGAAGGATGGCGGACTGGTAGTCTTATCAATGCGCGAAGCCGAAAGTGAATACACTGCCGAGGTGAGCCGACTAGTGACCACAGGGGTGGCTGAGGTGGTACACGAGCACTCATTTGTGGGCATTGAAACCAACCAGGAAGTACACCACCACATCTTTGTCCTGCGAGCACTGGGCGACGACAATTCAGACCAGTCAGCGGCCCAATACAACCAAGCACGCAGCCCCTTTGGGGTAAAAGAGATCTTGGGATTTCTCCGCCCAGGAGATGTGGTATTAGACGCTGGCTGTGGCACAGGGCAGCACGCACGATACCTTGCTGAGGTGGCCAGTAAAGTTGTGGGAATTGACACAGATTCCGCGAGGATTGCGATCGCCCAAGAAAATTGTCAAGACTTGGACAATGCCAGCTTTGAAGTGGGTTCTGTCACCAAGCTTCCTTTTGAGGACGGTTGCTTTGACCTAGTGCTGTTGGCTCAAGTGCTACACCACCTTGGAGGGGAAGATGTGCATTCAGGCGAAACTTCAACGTCTTTAAGGGAGCAATGTGAGCGGGCGATCGCGGAAGCCAAACGAGTGCTGAAAGCTGGTGGACGACTTGTACTTGTGACTACTAGCCGAGAGCAGCGTCGTAAAGCTTACTGGCATTTTAACCTATTTCCAGAATCAGCCTGGGAGCGTCTGGATTCGGTCTGGTCCCTGACCGAGGGTGTTTGGTTCACATCGCTGATGGAAAAAATGGGGTTCACCATGACTGGTAATGTAAGCCCAGCGGAATCCCACTGGATTGAAGCCCAGGATGAAAAGATGGTGAGGCTAAGCCTTGACCCTGGTTGGCGGTCAACAGATGTGGCATTTGCATTGCTGACACCTGATGAAATGAGTCAGTTTGTGGCTCAGGTCGAGGGGGTGCTAGGGGATGGCTCTGCAAAGGAGCTAATCAATGGGGCGCTTGCAGGGCGTGCTTCCCATGGGGAGGCTACCGTTTATGCCTATGATCTTAAATCTGAATAAAGCCCTGTTGTGATTGTTGATATTTTCCTCAAGGTGGAGAAAATCGGGAGTATGTCACCTTTGTAATTATGTACATAGATCCCCCCTAACCCCCCTTAACGAAGGGGGGAATTAGATTCAGGAATTAGATTGAAAAGTCCCCCTTATTAAGGGGGATTTAGGGGGATCTGAATCAGGAATTAACAAAACTGACATGCTCCCGGTAAAATCTCATTCAGTCAAGTTATTTCTTCGTTCCTTCAATCATCACACCAACCCAGCCCAAATCATGAGTTTTCATGGAAAACCCTATAGATTCAAGCAACTCCTGGAAATAGCTGAAAGGATAAGCATTAGGACAATGGGAACCCCCTTCTAAAATCACTTGATTGCCATTGATACTTTCTACTTTTAAACCCGTTTTAGCATAAAAGCGTAAGCGCTCATCCATGACTTCTGGACCACATTTGAAAGTCGAAATAAATATCTTTTCCTCTACTAGTTTTTCGAGATTATCGAAAATAATTTCATGAACTTCTTGAGGAATATTGCCAATCGTATTCCATCCCAATAAAGCATAAGTAAAAGTTTCTTGAACCAGAGTGGGTAAATGTTATGCTCTTCCGAGAATGACGTTTACATTATCAAAAGTGGCAGTTGATTCTTTAGCTAGGTTTACCAATTGTTCAGCAAAATCAATTCCTGTGATATTGCCGACAAGGGGGGCAAGATGACGAAGATAACGTCCCTCACCACATCCTACCTCCAGAACACTATCTACCCCTTCAAAGGTTCTCAGTATAAATTCTTCTTCTAACTTCTGATACTCCCTGACTCCTTCTGTCTCATTTTGAGGATCGAGCAAAGTCAATCCGATCCCTTCGTAAAAGTCTTTGCTATCTTTCATTATTTCTTCTATCCTTTAACAGCTTCACCTAGTTTACCAGCATTAAGTAAATTATGGAAAAAGATTTCTAGATCGGCTTTTTGCAGTTCAGGGTTAGCGAGAATTAACCGAATCATAACCAGACCTTGATAATGAGCATAGTTTACAAAAGCTGTTCCCGAATGAAATAATCGGTTGCGTATGTCTAGATTCAGCTGGTCTAACCCAGTAGCGTCAAGCTGTTTATCTTTGGGGATATAACGGAAACAAATATTCAAAAATTGTGGTTCAGCGATTAATTCTAAATTATCGCAACGGCGGATATACTCGGTGGCATAATTAGCTAGGTCAAATAAATGATTCACCAGCTGCTCATAACCTTTTTTGCCATAGTATTTCCAACACATCCATAATTTTATGGCATCTACTCTCCGACCACATTGTAACGACTTAGTTCCCAAATTATATAAATCATTTTCATCATCATGGAATAGATAATCGGTACCTCCTCCAGAGCAAGCTTCTGACAATATTCCTTTTTCTTTGACTAAAATAGCCGAACAAATTAAAGGAACTCCCATTAACTTATGAGCATCCCAAGTAAACGAATCAACTAACTCACTTCCTGCTAACAAATGCTGGTGTTTTTCACTAAATAAAACCGGCGCACCCCAAGCCGCATCGACATGCAGCCACAAGCCATATTTCCTGGTAATTTCGGCAAGGGTCGGTAACGGATCGAACGCTCCTAACACAGTTGTACCGGCAGTTGCACCCACAAAGAACGGTGTTTTTTCTTCTGATAAGCTCTGTTGAATGGCAGCTTCTAGTGCTTCGGGAATCATTTTGCCATCCACATCAGACTTAACCTTGACTAAATTTTTGATGCCAATCCCCAACAAATTCGCAGCTTTTAAATAGGAATAATGAGCTTGATCGGAAACAAAAGCGACTAACTGATGATTCCCCAATCCCTGCAATTTAGCGTCCGGTAAAACTTGATGTCGTCCACAAAGCATTCCGATCAGATTAGCATTACTTCCTCCAGTTACCATCAACCCTTCACCTGGATTAAACCCCACTAAACTGGTCAATTTTTTAATCAATTCTATTTCCATCAGGGTGGCTACTGGGGCGACATCATAGGTGTGCATAGTAGTATTGGTGGCACTGGTCACCATGTCTGCTATAATTCCCGGAATACTAGACCCACTAAAAAGTAGATTAAAAAATTGAGTGCTACCGGTTCTAACGCTATAGTTCAGGTAAGATTCTACTATAGGAATTAACGCTTCTAACGCCACTCCCTCATCGGGTAAGGTTAAATCGAGTTTTTCCTTAAGATCATTAGCGGTTTGATAATTAACGACTTTGGTATCGGGTTCCAAATTCCCTTCTAAATAGTTGAGAATTATGGCAAGGGCTTTAGTCAGGGTTGTTTCTGTATCTTTCATAGGGGGTAGGGAATGGGTAGTCGGGAGTCGGGAGTCGGGAGTCGGGAGTCGGATTTGGTAAAATTGACTCTATAATATTACCATAAAAAAACGCTATTATTGGATATAATATCGACAGCTGTACTAGGATTTAGTCTAATACAAATAAGCGGCAATTATATCAATAATAACAGGTTTTTGATATTAAATAAACCAGATAAAAATTTTAATTATTCTATCGGTAGCAAGGAAAGTATAGTTGAGGACATAGTATTTTGGTTTATATGATGTCAGGATAATTACCCTTAATAAAAATCCCCCCCATCTCCCCATCTCCCCATCTCCCCATCTCCCCATCTCCCCATCTCCCCATCTCCCCATCTCCCCATCTCCCCACCTCCCCATCTCCCCACCCCCGACTCCCGACTCCCGACTCCATTAAAAACTGCTATAGTTATGACTAACGGTAAGACTTAGTGATAAAAACCCTGGGAGAGGATTTAATGAAAAGACAATTGAGACAAATTACGTTAGGAATGAGTCTGATCGCTTGCTTAATGGGTTCAATTGCCTGTGAGTCAACGTCCTCTGTTAAAAAAACTAAAGTTCGTTCTGCCCATAGTAACTGGGTAGAGGAACAGTTTCAAACCAAAATCGTCAATATTGGTCTGGAAAAACTTGGTTATGAAATCGAAGAACCGAAAGAAATAACCTATCCGGTTATTTATGTCTCTGTGGCTAATGGCGACCTAGATTATAGTACTATTAACTATGAAATAGGACACCAAGAATTCTTTGAAAATGCTGGGGGCACAAAAAAAATGGAGCGAGTTGGAGTTCTTACTCCTGATGGAATACAAGGCTATCAGATTGATAAAAAAACGGCTGATAAATATAACATTACTAACCTCGAACAATTTAAAGATCCAAAAATTGCCAAACTATTTGATACAGACGGCAATGGTAAAGCTAATTTAATCGGTTGTGATCCTGGTTGGTTTTGCGAAATAGTAATCGATCATCACCTGAAAGCTTACGGATTAGAAGATACCGTTGAACACACTAGAGGACAATACATTGTGCTACTTGCAGATGTTATGACTCGCTACAAGCAAGGGGAAAGTGTTCTCTACTATGCTTATAATCCTCACTGGATATCTACCGTATTAAAACCGACGCAAGATGTAGTTTGGTTAGAAGTTCCCTTTACTTCTCTTCCTGAATCGCAAAAAAATCTAACCGAAAAAGAAACCTCAGTAGACGGAAAAAATCTCGGATTTGCTGTGGATCGTCAGCGCATTATTGGTAACAAGAAATTTTTGGCGGCTAACCCAGTTGCCAAGCGTTGGTTTGAACTGGTTCAAATTCCGGCTGAGGACATTAACGTTGAAAGCCTAAAGATCAAAGAGGGTGAGAGCAGTTCAGAAGATATTAATCGCCATGCTAAAGAGTGGGTTGAGAAGAATCAAGAGTTGTTTGATAGCTGGATAGAAGAGGCAAAAAAGGCAGGAGGTGATTCTATTTAAAGGGAATAGGGAATAGGGAATAGGGAGTAGGGAGTAGGGAGTAGGGAGTAGGGAGTAGGGAGTAGGGAGTAGGGAGTAGGGAGTAGGGAGTAGGGAGTAGGGAGTAGGGAGTAGGGAGTAGGGAAAAAATT